>DATABT010000898.1:0-3138 GCA_036259455.1 Longimicrobium sp.
GCGAGCGGGTGAGGGACGCGGGCGCGCCGTCCGCGGGCGCCGCCAGCCGCGCCACCTGCGCCAGGCTCTCCGCCAGCGCGCGCCGCACCGCCTCTCGAGGCGCCGTCAGCACGCGCGCCATCCCGGCTTCACCGCTACGTACGCCTTTGCCGTCATCGGGCGATCGGGTTCGATGGAGAGCTTCACGTGGTGCAGGCGGACCAGCAGCGTCCGCCGGTAGCGCGCGGCCAGCAGCGCATCCATCCCCGTCAGCCCGCGCGGCTCGTCATCCACCGAATCCTCCGGCGGATCGACGGAGGCGGGGAGCGCCAGCAGGTCGCCCGCGCGGGCGGGGACGGCGGCGCCCGCGCGCATCAGCGCGTCCAGGAACGCGGCCCACGGGCGGCGGTCCGGCGGGAAGGGGCCCACGGGGGGATCGGGATAGCACTCCAGGCCCACCCGCCGCCCCACCTTCTCGTCCACGTCGATGCACAGGTTGATGCGGACGGAGAGCGGCGCCCACCTGGCCAGGGCGTCGCGGGCGGCGTCGTGCGCCACGGCGGGTGCCGACCGCCGCAGGAAGCGGTCGATCTCCCCCGCCGACAGGTTGCCGACGCACAGCCGCACGGGCGAGCCGGGGCGCGAGAGCATGAGCCCCGCCTGAAAGACGCGGGCGTGCTCCGGCAGCGCGTCCAGGCAGGCGCGCGCGCGGACCGCCGCGGCGGGGCTCCATCCCTCCTCCATCAGCGTGCCGAAGCCCGCGCGCAGCACCGCCATCGTCCGCTCGGCGGGGGTGCCGGCGGCGTGCCCGGTGTCGATGCGCGGGCCAAAGAACACGCTGGGAATGCGCGGCGCGGAGGGGTCCGCCGCGTCCCATTCCAGCCACAGGTCGTCCGCGCCCTCCCACAGCGGCGAGCCGCGGTCCGCCCACTCCGCGCAGAAGCGGCGGACGGAGCGCCATCCCGCCTCTTCCCACGGAAGCACGGGGTGGGGCGGGGTGCCGGCCAGCACCGCGCGGCCGCCGTCCGCCACGCTCGCCGCCGCCAGCACGTCGCTCCCGGCCGATGCGTCGTCCAGCCGCACCTCGTAGCCAAAGAGCGAAACGGCGGCCGCGGGCAATGGCTCCGCCGCGTCCCGCATCGCCGCCACGTTCCACGCGGGGAACAGCCCGGGGGGCGCCGCCTTCGCGACGGCGCCCACCCAGGCCGACAGCGATGCGCGCGGGGCGTCCGCCACGGCGGCGGCCGCCCCACGCGTGGAGGGGACACGGGCGCCGTCCATCCGGGCCACGATGTCCGTCTCCATGGTCAGTCGCTGTTGCAGGTGGGGCCGTAGCAGGTCAGCTCGTACCCGCAGGTGCTCCAGCTGCCCGAGCACCCCGTGCAGTACGTGACCGCGGCCTTGCCCAGCGCGTCGCTGCCCTGCACCGGCGTGCGGTTGGGGAGCACGATGTGAATGGTGTTCGGGTCCTCCTCGTGCACCTGGACGTTCAGGCCCTCGGGGAGCTGGCCGCCGAACAGCTGCGACAGCGCGCCCTTGGGGTCCGAGGTGAGGCGGGCGCGGAACTCCGGATCGCGCTCGGCCAGCGCGTACAGCCCTTCCTCGACCTGCCTGCGTGCCTGGTGTGCCATGAGACCTCCCGTAGATGGGGGTAACATTGAGGGCAAAGCCGCCCTCCACGCCGGGTGAGGGCACCCGGGCGTCCCGCGGCCGGCGTCCTTCCGCCGGCGTGATCTCTACTCCAGCGTCAGCAGCGAAGGGACGCGGCCGGGCGCGGCCATGCGCAGCAGCGCGTGCCCGATTCCCGCGAGCCCCTGGAACAGTCCCGGAAAGGCGAGGAACCCGTCGTAGCGGCGCCAGAGCCCGTAGTGCCCGCGCGCCGCCGCCCGCGCCACCACCGCCGCGGCACGCGCGCGCCCCTCCGCCGCCAGCGCCGCGTCATCCCGCGCGCGGCCGGCCTCGAAGAGCAGGAGGGCGCGGCCCAGGTTGCCGCAGCAGACGTGGTCCACGTTGCTCAGCTCCGCGCGCCGCGCCACGCCGACCCCCGCGTCCACGTCGCCGCGCGCGCCGTCCATTCCCTGCGCCAGCGCTTCCAGGCGGCTGGCGGCGATGCCCGGCCCGCCGTGGCACCAGCCGTCCGCGAAGGCGGGGACGGCGTCTCCGCCGCGCAGGTCCGGCCAGTTGCCGGCGTCCGCGTCGTAGCGCGCGTTCTCCCACTCGATGGCCTCCCGCGCCGCCTCGCGGTAGCGCGCGTCGCCCGTCGCCGTCGCAAGGCGCAGCAGGGCGAGCGCGATTCCCGCGGCGCCGTGGGAAAGGCCCGTCAGCATCCGCCCGTCCTCCCCGGCCCAGCCGCGGAAGCCGTCGTCCACCGCCGTGCGCGTCTGCAGCAGGTGGTCGCCCCGCGCCGCGGCGTACTCCAGCGCGGCGTCGATCCCCAGGATGCGGTGGGCGTGGAGAAGGGAGATGATGGAGCCCGCGTGGCCGCCGAAGAGGTCGGGGGCGTGTTCCAGCTCCATGCGGTCCGGGCGCATCCACTCCAGCACCGCGTCCGCCGTCCCGCGCGCCGCCTCCGGCTGGCCGATGAGCCGCGCCGCCGCGGGGACGCCGTAGAGCAGGCCCGCCAGGCCGGTGATGCCGTTCAGCAGCATCCCCGCGCGCGCCGGGGCGGGAAGGAGCAGCCGCGCCTCCTCCTCGATCGGCTGAAAGAGCGCGGACACCATCTCCCGCGCCCGCGGTTCACCCGTCGTCTTCCAGAGCGCGGCCAGGAAGAGGGCGATGCCTGCACGGCCCTCGAAGAGGTCGACGTTCACCGCCTCCACGCGCAGCTTGCCGAGCGAGGCGACGCGGTGCAGGCAGAGCCAGTACGGCGCGCCACCGGGGCCGGGGACCGCCTGGTCCATGATCTCCGCGCCGATGCGGACGGCCGCCTCCAGCAGCGCATCTTCCGAATCGTCCGCGGCGACGGAGGCGGAGAAATGGGGAGCGGTGGACGCGGACGGCGCGTGCTCGTCCGCCGTCCCGCGCGAGTCCAGCGCGGCCAGCACGATCCCCGCCTGCCGCCGCCGGTCGTTCTCGCTGAGCCGGGCGAGCCGCGCATCGAGATCATCCAGGCAGCAGCGCGCGACGATGCCGTCCGCCGGGCCGAAGTCCGTCTCCACC
>DATABT010000899.1:0-15218 GCA_036259455.1 Longimicrobium sp.
AGGAGAAGGTGCGCGTCGGCGACCTTTCCGCCCCCGAGTTGCCGTGCGAAGGGTGTCCGAAGGCGGTGCCCTGTCGTGGGTGTCCGATGGTGACGTGAAGGGACAGGGAATAGGGAATAGGGAATAGGGAATAGGGAAACGGCCCCCGACGTCATCCTGAGGGAGCGCCCGCGCATAACTTGAAACCGCACCAATGGTTGGGGCGCGACCGAAGGACCTTCTGTCCCGCCGAGGAGCTGGATTTCAGGCATGAAGCCGACCCCACAATTGTGCGGGCAAGGTCCTTCGATCGGCGCGCGGGGTGCACCGTGTGGGATGGCTTTGCGCGGCGCCCCTCAGGAAGACTGGCTGCGGCGCGCGATGTTGCTGTAGCGCAGGGAGCTACGTGAAGTTTATCCCCCCCTCCCGCGCAGTTTGCGGTAGGGGGGACGAGCTCTAGCGAGGCCGGGGAGGGCCCCGAACACGATGCCTGACGACACCACGACCGCCATCACCTGCACCACCTTCGAGCTCCCGTCCCCGGACGGCGGCCCGCCCGTGCGCGGCGACGTGCGCCAACGCGAAGGGTTCCAGGCCGCGGCGGCGATCATCTTCTGCCACGGGTTCAAGGGCTTCCGCCGCTTCGGGTTCTTTCCCAACCTGGCGCGCGCGGCGGCCCTGCGCGGCTTCGCGGCCGTCACGTTCGACTTCTCGCGCAACGGCATTGGGCCGGACGGGGCCGACACGTTCAGCGCCATGCCGCTCTTCGCCGAGCACACGCACTCGCGCAATCTGCACGAGATCCGCCGCGTGGTCGGCGCCGTCGAGCGCGGTGCGCTGACGGGGCGGCCGCCACGCCGCGTCGGCCTGTTCGGCCACTCGCGCGGCGGCGGCGAGGCGGTGCTGGCGGCGGCGGACGACCCGCGGGTGAACGCGCTGGTCACCTGGGCCGCCATCTCGCACGTGGACCGCTGGACGCCGGAGCAGGTGGCCACGTGGCAGGCCGGCCGTACCGTAGAGATCGAAAACGCGCGCACCAGGCAGATGATGCCCATCGGCCCGGGCTACTGGCGCGATCTGGACGAGAACCGCGCCCGGCTCGACATCCTGGCCGCGGCGGCGCGGACCGACGTGCCGTGGCTCATCGTCCACGGCGACGCCGACGCCAGCGTTCCGGTGGACGAAGGCCGCCAGCTCTTCGAGGCGGCGAGCGAGAACACGGAGCTGCTGATCGTGGAGGGCGCGGACCACGGATTCAACGCCAGGCACCCGTACGTCGGCGCCACGCCCGAGCTGCGCATTGCCGCCGACGCCACGCTGGAATGGTTCCAGACACACCTGCATTGACGGTTTCGAACGATCGTTCGAAATTGGTGGACAACCGAGCGGGGGGTGGTTATGATACCGCTTCCCGGAGCAAACGCTGAGCAGATCATCCCGGCCCTGACCCCTGCGGAGAACCAGATGCCCTACGTAATCGCGGAGCCCTGCATCGGCACCAAGGACGCAAGCTGCGTCGAGGTCTGCCCGGTGGATTGCATTTACGAGGCTGACGACCAGTACTACATCAATCCCGACGAGTGCATCGACTGCGGGGCGTGCGAGCCGGAGTGCCCGGTGCAGGCCATCTTTCCCGACACCGACGTGCCGCCGGAGTGGTCAGAATACATCGAGAAGAACCGCGTGCTCTCCGAGGGCTGAGCGACGAGTCTCACGCGGAGCACATGGAACAAGAAGAGAGAGGACGCGAAGGAGATCATCCCCCGCGTCCTCTCTCTTTTCTCTCCCGACTTCCGCGATCAGCCGCCGCGCAGCACCTTGCGGGCGTAGCCGTTGTCGGGGTTGCCGCCGCGCTTGAGCACGCGGTCCACGGTGCCGGTGCCGCGGTTGTACGCGGTGAGCGCCAGCTGAACGTCGCCGTCGTAGCGGTCGATCAGCTCGTTCAGGTACCGGAAGCCGATGCGCAGGTTGGTCTCGCTGTCGCGCAGGTCGCTCTCGGTGGCGTCGCGCTTGAACCAGCGGGCCGTGGGCAGCATGAGCTGCGTAAGGCCGATGGCCCCCACGCGGCTGGTCGCGTAGTCCTTGAACTCGCTCTCCGTGCGCACCAGCCCGAACGCGATCTCGGGCTCGATCTCGTTCTCGACCGCGGCGGTATAGATGAGCTGCGCCAGCTTGTCGCTGATGTCGTAGCCACGGGCGCGGTACTTGTCGGCCAGGCGGTCCGCCTCGATCTGCCGCGCCTGCGCCACGCGCTGCGGGGCCCGCACCACCACGGGGGCCACGTCCATGGCCACCGCATCCTTTACCGCCTGCTGCACCACGCCGCGGCGCGGCTTGCCGTCGTCACCCAGCGGGCCCGCGCCCTTCGCCGTGGCCACGCCCTGAAGGACCGCGCACCCCAGCAACAGCGCCTGCACCGGCCGCGAGCGCACGAGCGAACGGAAGTCATTCTTCAGCGCGGCCCTGGGCTGAGCGCCACGCGGCGAACGGCTCTCGTTTTCCTTCACCAGACGGTCTCCTGTCTTTCACACGACGAACGCGGCCGACCAGAAGGGACTGCCGCGTTCCGCCATGCTAGGGGCATTCAACGTCCCCCAATCTAATCGCTACAAAGCGTTGTGTCAATTGAAGATAGGTGATTTCGGGCGTATGGGAGAGCGAAAATCCGCATCAACGCTGGCTTTTCTCTGCAAACAAACGACTTAGGCGAAGGAATGCCGAAATCCGGGCTAAACCCCCCTTGTTCAACTACATTCCACATGGATCTAACGGGGACGGATTGCCGCGGTCCCGGTCGGGCAAAGCGGACATGCCGGACGCGTGGCGGGGGGCGAATGCCTGTTTTCGTCCTCTCAGGGTGACAAACGGGCCCGGGGCCTCTTCCCCGTGCGGCGGAAAGAGGCCCCGGATGATTGTCAGGGAAGACTCTCAGGCGCGCGCGGAGCCGGAAGAACCGCGCGAGCCGCCCGACCGGCTGGACGAGCCCGACTTGCCGCCGCCCCCCTTGCTGGACGAGCCGCCGGACCTGGAAGACGATCCGCCGCTCTTGCCGCCGCGGCTGCCGGACGAGCGGTCCGCCGTGGTGCGGCTGGACGACGACCCGCCCGACGAGCGGCTGGCCGACCGGCTGCTTCCCCCGGACGACGACTTGCTCCCGCCCGATGACTTGCTGGCGCCGTTCGACTTGCTGCTGGCCGACCGGCTGCTCGACGACCTGCTTCCGCCGCCGGACGCCGAGCGGCTGCCGGAGCCCGTGTCCGCCGTGCCGCGCCCGTTGCTCTTGCTGGAGCGGCTGGCGGACGCCGACCTGGACGACGAGCCCGACGACTTCGACTTCTTCGACGAGCCGCCGCTCTTGCGCGCCGAGGCGCCGTCGGCGGCGGTGAACCGCACCTCGGCCGCGCCGGTGGCCAGGTCCATCCCCGTGCCCAGCGCCTTGAGCATCTTCACCGAGTTGCGCTCGATGAAGGTGGCCATGGCCTCTTCCTCGCGCAGGCTTTCGCCCAGCAGGGCGGCCACCTCGCGCTCGCCCATGGCGGTGGCCACGGCGATGGCGGAGCGGTACCCCGCGATCTCGTAGTGCTCCACCCGCAGGCTGTTGCCCAGGTCGAACGCCTCCAGCAGCAGCTTGCTGGGGTTCTCGTCCTTCTTGAACGAGTCGTGCTCGGCCTTGAGGCCCACGGCGGCCTCGCAGGTTTCGGCCTTGGCCTTTTCGCCCACCGCCTCAAAGGCGCGCCGGAGCCGCTGGATCTGCTCTTCGGTCTCGCCGATGTGCTCCTGCACCCGGTTCAGCACCTCGGGGTTCTTCACCTCCCGGGTGAGAGTACCGAGCATCTTGAGGATCAGCTGCTCCGCGTAGAGCAGGTCGCCCAGCTCGTGCTTGAGCAGGTCCTTCATGCTGCTGGCCGCCATGGCGCGCCTCCGGATCAGTCAGGGTTTACACGTGCGTGCGGCGCCGGCCCACCAGCAGCCGGTACAGCAGCAGCAGGAGCAGGGCGCCCACGATGCTGCCGATGAGTCCCACGCGGTTGTCGCTGCCGCCGAACAGCATGCCGCCCACCACCGAGCCCGCGATGCCCAGCAGGATGGTGACGATGATGCCGCCCGGATCGCGCCCCGGCATGATCAGTTTGGCGATGGCACCGGCGATGAGGCCGATGATGATCATCCAGAGGATTTCCATGACAACCCCCAACGTAGAGGTGGTTCTCGGACCGGTCCCCGCACGGGACCGCCGTCGGGCGGCGGGGAATGCAGAGTCCGTGCCCAATGGGCACCCGGCTTCCAAGCACATCCGCCCCAGCGACTTGCGCGCGCCCCGTGAACGGAGCGCCGCATCCGCACCCGCGATCGCACCTGCGCATGCAATCCGTTGCCGTGTCTGGAGATGGGGATGATGCGGCATGTGGAGGTGATCCATCCGTGTGCGAGGCCTCGGCACGGATCGGGGCGCACCGCCCCCCCACCCCGGGCCAAAGCCCGGGGGCTATGAGTGCCATACGCCCCGCCCTGGCTCGCGACGCTCGCCGGGCGGGGCTTCACCTGCAGAAGAACGCGGACGCCATCTCCATCGCACGATCGCGGAGCCGTTCACTCCCGCGCTCACGCGCTGACGCACTCACGCACTTCTACTTTCGCACTCCATCACGGCAGCGGGCACTGCAGCCAGGCCGCCTGCGCGGCCAGGCCGTGGCCGCCGGATTCGCTCGTCAGCAGCACGGTGCCGTCCGCGCGCATGGCGACGCCTTCGCCCTGGGGCTCGGCCAGGGGGGTGAGGTCCATGGTGAAGGCCGCTTCTCCGCTCCCCAGCAGGTCCGCGGTGCGAAAGAGGAGCAGCCGGCCGTAGGTGCGCACGGCCACCCACCGCCCGTCGCGCGAGGCGCCGGCGCCCGTCACCGCGTCGCCGGGCTGGCGCGGCTCGGGGGCCAGGGTGCGGACGCGCACCAGGTCCACGGGGCCGGCCTGCAGCGGCGTGGGCCAGCGCCACAGCTCGATCTGGTTGCGCTGCCCCTTGTTGATCAGGTACACGCCGCCGTCGGTGGTCACGAACATGGCCTCCGTGTCGCGCCCCTCGCCGGGAAAGCGCGCGCGGAACACCTGCGCCGGCGCCGTGGCCGTGTCCGAAAGGGCGGGCAGGGGCACGCGGTAGAGCACCATCTCGCGGTCGCGGCTGCTGGAGTTGTTGCCGATGTCGCCCACGTACAGGCAGTCGCCGCCCTCGCACGGGCCAATGGCCAGGTCCTCCCAGTCACGGTTCCGCGCGCCGGTCACCAGCACCCGCCCCGCCACCTGCCCGTCCGCCGCCACGGCGTAGAGCAGCGGGTCCGCGCCGCTGTCGCCGTGCGTCCAGAACACGCCCTCGGAACGCGGATCGAAGGCGGCGCCGCTGCTCTCCGCCACGTCGGCCGGCAGCGCCGCGCCGCGCTGGACCAGGCGGCAGGTCGGTCCCTCCGCCGCGGCCCCGGGAGAATCCTCCGTGCCCCCGGCATCGTCCGCCGGCGGACGGCACGAGGCATACAGCACGAGGGCCGCGACTCCCGCGGCCCGCATCCACTTCATCCGCATCTACCGGAGAGGGTTCATGTTTCGATGGTCACGATCGGCGGGCGGTCGGGGTTCGCGTCCACCGTCTCGCGGGGGGCGGGCTCCGGGCGCTGGTAGTAGGTGCCGTCGGCCCCCAGCTCCCACAGGTCCGGCCGCGCCAGGTCCGCCTCCAGGATGGAATCCAGCCGCGCGCGGTGCCCGGGGTCCACGATCGGCACCGCCACCTCCACGCGGCGGCTCAGGTTGCGCGTGCGCCAGTCCGCCGAGCCGATGTAGTACTCCGGGTCGCCGCCGTTGGCGAAGCGAAAGATGCGCTCGTGCTCCAGGTAGCGCCCCAGAGCACTGTACACGCGAATGTTCTCCGAGAGCCCCGCCACGCCGGGCCGCAGCGAGCAGATGCCGCGCACCAGCAGGTCCATCCGCACCCCGTCACGCGAGGCGCGGTAGAGCGCGGAGATGATCTCGCGGTCCGCCAGCCCGTTGAACTTGGCCGTGATCCGTCCCTCGCCGCCGCCGCGCACGTGCTCCGCCTCGCGCTCGATCATCTCCACGAAGCGGCTGCGCATCGTGGTCGGCGCCACCAGGAGCTGCTGGTAGTCATCCCGCAGCACGCCGCCGGTGAGGGAGTTGAAGACCTCGTTCAGCTCCGCCCCCAGCGCGGGATCCGCCGACATCAGCCCCAGGTCCGTGTAGAACCCGGCCGTGCTGGCGTTCAGGTTCCCCGTGCCGATGTAGGCGTAGCGGCGGATGCCGGCCGGCTCGCGGCGCACGATCAGCGCGATCTTGGCGTGCACCTTGAGCCCCGGCATCCCGTAGATGACGTGGATGCCGAACGAGCGCAGATGCCGCGCCCACTGGATGTTGCTCAGCTCGTCGAAGCGCGCCGTCAGCTCCACGAGGGCCACCACCTGCTTGCCCTGCGCCGCCGCCCGCGACAGCGCCTCGACGATGTTGGACCGCGAGTTGGTGCGGTAGAGCGCGAGCTTGATGGAGAGGACGTCCGGGTCCTCCGCCGCGTCGATCACCAGCCGCTCCACCGTACCGCGGAAGGAGTCGCGCGGAAAGGAGACGAGGAGGGGGGATTCGCGCAGCTGCTCGAAGATGCTCCGATCCGGGTTCAGCGGCTCGCGCGGCGGCTCCGCGGGGGGATACGAGAGCTCCGCCGGCGCATCCACGTCGCCCAGCTCGCGGAGCGCCCGAAGGTCGACGAGGCCATCCACCGGATAGACGTCCTCCACCCCCAGCGCGGCCACCTGCCCGGGTACTTCGTACTGCAGCTCGCGCAGCAGCATCGTGCGCACCGGCGCCGGGATCGCCCGCTCCACCTCCAGGCGCACCACGGGGCGAAAGCGGCGCTTGCGCACCTGCTCCTCCACCGCGTGCAGCAGGTCCTCCACCTGCGTGCGGTCCAGGTGCAGCTCCGCGCTGCGGGTGACGCGAAAGGTGTGGGCCGGCTCCACCTCCATCCCCGGGTACAGCGCGGCGAAGGACGCGCGGATCACCTCCTCCAGGGGGATGAAGCGGCGGCTCTCCGGCAGGCGCACGAAGCGGGGAAGGCCGTCCGGCAGCTCCACCATCCCCAGCCGCCGCTCCCCCGTCCGCGGGTCGCGCAGCAGGGCGGCCAGCGCCGGGCGCAGGTTGCGGACGTGGGGGAACGGATGGCCGGGACCCGCGGTCAGGGGCATGACGAGCGGATGGACATCGTGCGTCCAGAACCCGCGCACCATCTCCAGCTCCGTGCGCGAGAGGTCGTCCAGGTGAACCACGCGGATGCCGTGCTCCGCCAGCTCCGGGAGGATGGACGCGGCGAGCAGGGCGTACGCGCGGTCCAGCAGCCGCCGCGCCCGCACCCCGATGGCGTCCAGCTGCTCCTGCGGCGTGGCCCCGTCGATGGTCGCCTTGGTGCTCCCCAGCGCTACCTGCCGCTTGAACCCGGCCACGCGCACGCGGAAGAACTCGTCCATGTTGGCGCCGAAGATGGAGACGAAGCGCACCCGCTCCAGCAGCGGCACGCGCTCGTCTTCCGCCAGCCCCAGCACGCGGCGGTTGAAGGCCAGCACGCTGAGCTCCATGTTCAGCATGGACCCCGGCGGCAGCCCCTCCGCCCCCTCCGCCGGCGGGGCGCTGGCCAGCGTGGCCCGTGCGGCCGCCATCTCCGCCTCGTCTCCCTCGCCGCGGACGCGCGACGGCAGCTCCGACCGCGCGACCACGTGCAGCGCGGCCAGCGTGTCGCGGTCGCGCAGCGCGGGCGAGCCCACGGAGTGCAGCACCTCGTCCAGGGGGATGCGGACGATCTCGCACGCCGCGTCCTCCGTCTGCGTGTACGCCCCCTCCGCCAGCCACACCTCCACCGCCGCCTTGTCGCCCGGCCCGGGCCCCACGCCCAGCAGGCGGACGCGGGCGCCGTCGTGGCCAAAGCAGTCGCGCAGCACGCGCCGCGCGTTCTCCTCCCCGCCCCCCTCGCCGCTGGGAACGCGCAGCGCCGTCCGCTCGCGCCTCAGCGCGATGCGCCCGTCCTCCACCGCCACCACGGCCACGCGCCGAGCCGCGCGGACGGCGGCCTCCATCCGGTCCAGCTCCCGCTCCCGCAGCGCGTCGCGCGCGCGCTCCAGCCGGTCCTCCGCCACGCGCCGCAGCCCGTGCGCGTGCCGCAGCGCCGCGGCTACGGGGTGGTCCGCGTCGGCGCCGGGGGGGAGCCGCAGCTCGATCTCCTCCAGCCGCGCCTTTTCCTCCCCCGCACGCACGGTGACGTCGTCGCACGCCACCTCCGCCGGCCGCCCGTCCAGTGACTGGATGGAGCGGACGACGCGGTGCGTCTCCAGCGCCATCCGCGGGGCAAGGAGCGCGGGGTCCACCATCGCCCGCAGGGTCCGCCCGGCCTCCGAGTCCCCCGCCAGCGGATCGTCGTCCCCCGACGGCGCGGAGGTGATGGATCCGCCCTCCGCGTCCGCGCCGGTGCGCACGAAAAGGGTGCGCGCGCCGTCCGCGTGCTGGCGAACGCACGCCCAGGCGCCCCGGTGTTCCAGGGCGCCGTCTTCCGTGTCGTAGTAGAGGTCGCGGAACGATTCGGTCGCTGGGGCGCCGGCGCGAAAGCCCTCCGGCGCCGGCCCGGTGGCCACGGCCCGCAGCACGCCGGGCGCGCCGGGGTCGAAGCGCACCACGGCCGGGCGCTCCGCCCCGGGTCCGGGGGTGGGATCGGAGGCGGATGGGGGCGGCCAGGCGGTGGGCATCAACAGCGGTCAGGGAGCCGTCAGAAGGGGAGACCCAGGCGCAGGTAGACGATGTTCCGCTCGCCGCGCGCGTAGAACACGCTGAGCGTCTGCGCCCCCGCGCGCAAGTACGCGCCGGCGCCCACCCCCGTGTGCCACCCCCCCTCCGACCCGCCGTTGAACCACACGCGCCCCGCGTCCGCCAGCCCCAGCGCGCCCACGCTGCCCAGGAGCGGCACCCGCAGCTCCGCACCGCCGAACGCCGACGCGTCGCCCGCGTAGCGCTGAAAGCTGTAGCCGCGCAGGGTGGGCGAGCCGCCCAGGAGCGCCGCGTACTGGATGGGAAAGTCGCCCCACACCTTCTCCCCGCCGGCGCGCAGGGCCAGGACGGAGGTGCCGAGGGGGAGATAGAACGCGCCCCGTGCCCCGGCGCGCCAGAACGAGCCGTCGCGCGTGCCGTGGCCCGCGACGGACTCGGAGAGGTACGGAAAGGCGCCGCCCTCCGCCGCCAGCGTCCAGCCGCGGGTGGGCCACGCCGCGCTGTCCGTGCGCAGCCACGCCGCGCCGCCGCGCACGCCGGCCGTCACGTACGGGTCCGTGCCCAGCGGCCCGGTGTCGGCGGGCGTCCCGGGGTCCACCTCCGGCTCCGTGTAGCGCAGCACGCCGTTCAGCGAGAGAAAGAGGCCACCGCCGCGGTCGATGACCACGCCCGGCTCCAGCAGCGCCTGCCGCTCCCAGACGATGTACTCGCGCAGCCCCGCGTCGTCGCTCGTCTCGTTGCCGAAGCCGGTGAAGTAGACCCCTTCCAGCTCCGACGCGCGCCCGAAGACGTAGCCGTACGACTGGTTCCCCGTCCACCGGCGCGTGTAGCGCGCCTCCGCGCCGAAGCGCGTGTACAGCGGGGCCCACAGCCCGCGCACGAGCCAGCGCTCCGCGTACGGGTCGCGCCGAAAGCCGTAGCGCGTGCGCGACGGGCCGGCTCCCACGACCAGGTCCGCGAAGGGGCGGACGGCCGCGTACGGCGTCAGCGCGCCGCCGTCCGTCCCCCAGTCGCGCGGCGGCCGGAGGGTGGTCTGCGCGCCGGTGATGGACTCGCGCCGCTGAAACGGCCGCGTGTCCACGACGGTGTTCGCCCCGCGGACGAACGCGGTCTCCCCCGCCGCGTCGTAAAACGCCGTCCGGCCGCGGCCGCGGTCCTCCAGCCGGTCGGCGCCCTCCCCGCCGATCACGCGGACCAGCATCCCCCCGCTGCCGCGCACCTCCGCCCGGTCGGCGCCGTCCAGCAGAAAGATGCGCACCTCCCGCGTCTCTCCCGCGGCAAAGCGGCGGCGGAAGACCGGCGCGGCGGACTCGCTGCCGCCGGGATGGATCCGCACCTCCACGCCGCCGTCCGTCCGCTCCACGATGGCCAGGTCGCCCGCGTCCGTGCCGTACGCCTCCGGCTCGCGCGCCATCATCCCGTAGTACGCCGCCGCCGCCTGCGGCAGCGCGTCGCGCCGGGCGCGGAGGGTCGCGGCGAGCCGGGCGCCCTCGATGGCCTGGTACTCCGCCGGCATGCGCCGCACCGCGTCGTCGATCAGCGCGTCCGTCACCCGCGCGCGCAGGGCCACGGCGACGGAGTCCCACGCGGCGCGGTCCAGCTCGCCGAGGAGCCGCCGGTCCAGGTACTGCGCCTGCTGGATGAGCCCGAAGAGGTTGCCGTACGAGGGGCGGTAGCGCACCGCCTTGGGGAAGAAGGGACGGGCCAGGTCGATGAGCAGCCCGTCGTAGTCCACGAACACGTAGTCGCGGTCGCGGGGAATGGGGCGCCAGAGCCGCACGCCGCCCTGGTCGAAGCGCGCCCACTCGTACTGGTCCTCGTGCCGGTCCCAGTCACCCAGGACGAAGTCCATCAGCCGTACGGTCAGGTACTCTTCCGCCGCCAGCCGGTCGGCGGGACCGGACTGCAGCGCGGTGATGAACTCCTCCGTGTCCAGCACCTCCGCCGCCCCGCCAAAGCCGTCGCCGGAGCGTTCCTCGATCTGCCCCAGCATTCCGGCGAACTCCTCGCGGAACTCGCCCAGCCGCGGGTCGTCCGGCATCACGTACAGCGCGGGGTCCACGTGCAGCGCGCCGGTGGCGTCCATCAGCCGACCCGCCACCAGCGCGCCGGCCGGATTCTGCGAGCTCACCTGGTCCTGCAGCACCCATCCACCGATCCCCCCGCGCCCGCCCTGGCCGCGGCCGGGGTTCTTGTCCACCTCGCGGAAGGCGTAGTCCTTTCCGTCCGCGCCCCGGAAGCGCAGGGAGAGCGTCTGGTTGCCGCCCCCCGTCTCCGTCGGCGTCAACCCTCCCGCGAAGGAGCCCAGGTCCAGCACGGGGACGGCGACCGGGGTCGTCCACAGCTCGCGGTAGCTGCGGCCCAGGAGGGCGCGCTTGAGGGCGCCCGCGCGGTACTGCGGCCCCGCCGCCACGCGCGCCTGCTCTTCGCCCGCCTGCGCGGCGAGCGGCGCGGCGAAGAGCATCGCCGCGAGCAGCAGCGGGACCCGCCTCATCGGCCGCCCTCCGTGGCCGCGGGCGGCGCGCCCGTCCCCCGGATGGGCGGAACGTCCAGCCACATGGAGAAGTCCTCCGTGGCGTTCCCCTCCGCGTCCACCACCATCACGCTCAGCCGCGCGCGCCCGTCCTCCAGGAAGGTGATGCGCTGGTAGCCGCTGGCTTCGCGGATGTAGCGGATGCCGGTGATGCGCCGCGTTGAGGTGGTGTGCCCGTAGATGCCGCCGCCGCTCACCAGCAGGTAGTTGGCGGGGTCGCGCCGCTCCGGCGCCCGCCGGAACACCTGCAGGTTGTGCTCGTGCCCCGCCGCGTACACCGTCGGCGTGTCCACCACGAAGGCGCGGGCCAGCTGCGAAACCATGTGCCGGTACTCGCGCCCGGTCACGTCCTGGCGCGCGAACAGCCCCGCCACGCGCGCCCAGGGGTGAAAGGGGAACAGGTAGGTGGGCCAGTCGAAGTAGCCGCCGTGGCTTCCGCCCGAGACGATGGGGTGATGGGCGACGACCACCGTCCGCCGGTCTCCCGCCGTGGCCAGCGCGATGCGCAGCGAGTCCACCACGCCGTCCTCCGTACCCGGGTTGCAGCGGCCCGGGCCCCCCTTGGTGGAGGGGTGCAGCCACCAGTGCGTGTCGATGGCGATCAGCCGCAGGACCGCCCCGATGTCGACCACCACCGGGCCCGGACACCCGTCGCGTGGCTCCATCCCGAAGAGCCCCGCGCCCTCGGTGTTGATGAAGCGCTCCTGCCGGACGATGTTCTGCCACCCCTCGGGCGCTCCCTGCCCCCAGTCGTGGTTGCCGGGCACGAACAGCCCGCGGGTATTGGTGTCGCGCAGCGGCTGGAACTGCGCGCGCAGGATGCGCAGCCCCTCGCGTCCCGGCTCCGTGAGCGTGTCCACCAGCCCCACGGGGTACAGGTTGTCGCCCAGAAACACGACGAAGTTCTTGTCCGGCGCCTCCGCGATCTCATTCTGCAGCGCGCGCAGCACCGGCTCGCCCTCCGGGTTGGGGAGCCCCGCGTCGCCGATGAGCACCAGGTTGAGCGCCACCGAATCCATGGGGATGGGGCCCACCGTGCGCCCCACGCCCGCGATCGGGCTGCCGCACGCCGCCGACGCCAGCAGCGCGGCGCTCGCGGCCAGGGCCGCCGCGCGCCGCGTCCAGTCCATCGTCTCCCTCACGCCACACTCTCCCGGGAACGGCTCTTCGCCCACGGGCCGCCGCGCCGTGCGTCAGCCCCGCTTCTTCCGCTTCTTGCGCCGGGCGCGGAACGGCACGTACTCCGCCGCCGCCACCTGCGCGCCCCACCGCTCGTCCAGCGCCCCCACCAGCTCCGGCGCCGAGGCGCTCCGCTTCAATCGCACGAGGTATTCCAGCGTGAACAGGTCTTCCTCCTCGCGCTTCACCACGTCCACCAGCTGCCAGTCCCTGGCCATGTCCGCCAGCGCCTCCTGCACCGTGAGCCGCGCCAGGTCCGGCCGGTGCGAGTGGACGAGGAGGATGCCGTCCGTGCGGATCTCCTGCGCCTGCTCCAGCATGCGCCGCCGCACCTCGCGCTGGCCTTCCGGCTCCTGCGCCAGCAGCAGCCGCTGCGGCCCCGCGGAGAGGATTCCCGTCCGCGCGTACCGCCCGCTGTAGATGCTGCCGATGTTGAACTTCCACACCAGCAGCACCACGTAGTTGAAGGACAGCGACATGGCCAGCGCCACGTCCAGCGCCTGCACGCCCGAGGAGAGGCCGATGCCGATGACCAGGAAGATGTAGACGGCGTCACGCGGGTCCTTGAGCGTGTTGCGGAACCGCACCGCCGCCACGATCCCCGCCAGCGCGAACGCCAGCGCCACGCTGTTCTTTACCACCAGCGCGATTCCCGCGACCACGATGGGAAGGATGATGACGGACGACACCAGCGCCGGGTCGTAGCGAAAGCGCTTGGTGAGCATGTACACCCACGCCACCGGCACCACCAGCGACAGCGCGCCGAGGATGACGAGCAGCGTGCCCATCGCCCGGCGCAGCGCTTCGTTGAGCGACACCCGCGCGCCGAAGTCCTCGCCCACGGGCCCCACGAAGCCGCCGCCCTCCTGCAGCGCGAGCGCCTGCGAGGAGAGAAAGGCTTCGCGCACGGCCGGCACGTAGTAGACCAGCATGGACATCACCGTCACCAGCACCACGTAGTACGCGGCCAGCCGCAGAAACGGCCGCCCGCGGGCCTCCATCAGCCGCTCCACCCAGGGGCGGCGCATGTGGTTGTCGTCCGGGTGTGGCCGCGCGGGGGTGGCGTAGGCGGACGCGGGGCGTGACGCCTGCGGCTCCGGGCGTGCCAGCAGCGTTTCCGATTCGCCGGGCGCCACTACGGGCGGCGGCACGTTGTGAGGCAGGGACTCCCTTTCGCGGTTGCGAGCCATTCGTCCTTGTGGGGGGCGCGAGTCCGCGGCGTCCGTTGCGCGCGGAGCCAGCCGCGCACAAGCAGGAACCACGCCGCGCCTGCATTGAACCGTGCCGCCGCCTCGCGCGCAAGCCTTTTCGAGCCTCACGCGGAGGACGGGGAGAAAAAGAGCGAAAAAATCTGGTTCGCGCGGAGTCAGCGGAGGTTTCTCTTGCTTCGTGGCCGGCTCCCGGAGATCGGCACGAGCGAACTCCGTTGCCTCCGCTGACTCCGTGTGAGACAAAAAGAGGGCGCGGAGGAAGCACCGTGCTCCCTCCGCGTCCTCCTTCTGTTGCTCCGCGTGATGCTCTGCTCCCGATCGAATATTCAGTCGCTGCCGGCGACGTGCCGCCGCAGCATGAGAATGACATCGGCCAAGGTCCGCACCTGTTCCCATTCAGACGCGGGCACGTCGATCCCGAGTTCCGCTTCGATGTGCGGGATGAAGAGCAATGAGGCGTCCTCGTGCATCATCAGCGCGTGAACGTCCGTCTCGGGCGTTTGCCGATCCTGATGAACTCCAACCTGGTCGAGTGCTGGGGACACTGCACGACCGGCGAGATTCTCGTTCTGGTGAGGCATGAGTCTGGTTAGCCCCTTCACGTCGGCGCGTCCTCCCTCTGCCGTGGCTCGTTTCCGCCTCAAACGTAACAGAGTTGACCTTGCCAAGTCGGGAGCACCGATTCACTCTCGCCCGGTGTGCCGCATGGCCACCACGAAGGCGAATAGATCCTCCACGGTACGAACCGGCGGCAGGTGCTCCGTCTCGGCCGGTGCAGGAACCCGACAGCCGCAACGTTCCAGGATACGCAGGACGATCTCGTCCAGATCATCGTCGGCCAATCCGAAAACCTTTAGAAGATCATCTTCAGGTTTCGGCTTGAATCCAGTTACAACAGCCTCGCGTGACAGGGTATTCCATATCTCCTGCGCAATGTCTGGCTCACGCCCGAGGCTCCTGACGAAATCATCGAATTCATAATGCTGCCGCTGACGCATCCGCCTGTGCTGGGGGATTGCCCACGGTAGCTCCGCAATCGCTCCGATTCGTTTCCACCAAGTCATTCGGGATCGTTTCTCAATAGCCGGCCATACAGATCCCAAATCGGACCGCGTCCACCGCCAGAAGCCCCCACCCAATTACGGGAATGTTGTAGCCGTAGGCCACGGAGTCCCGGCGGGCGTGACCACGCTGGTGAGCTGTCGCAGGCTGTTCCAGTGGTACCGCACCGTCTGCGCCCCATTGGTGCGGCTGGCCAGGTTGCCCACGGGGTCGTACGCCAGCGTCAATCCCCGTGTGGGGAGCCGCGTGGGAGTCGGGGGGGGGAGTCGAAGAGGGCGCCCAAGAGTTCGCGGCGCAGGTGTCCAAACGAATGCCTTACGCCCCGCTGTCCCCCGTTCACGGTGGGGGACACATCGGCCCACCCTCGGGGTCCCCGGGGCCGTGAGCTACCAGTGCCGCGCTCGTTTTTCAATGACGAAGCTCAGGCATACACCGTACACGAGTGCACTGAACAGCCACAC
>DATABT010000900.1:0-2840 GCA_036259455.1 Longimicrobium sp.
CGCACTTTCGCACTTCTCCCCTCCCCGCACGAACCGCGCACGGAACCCCATACCCGGTTCCGCGGGTACACCGTGGCCGGTAATCCACGACAGAAGCACCGGGAGGGTTCGATGCGCTCGTTTCTCATTCGTCCGCTCGCCACGGCGGCCGTGCTCACGCTGGGCGCGGGGTGCGTCTCGGCACAGGAGGACAAGAAGGTGGATGCACGCGACGCACAGCCGCTTGATACGCAGCCCTGGCAGGTGCCGCCCGCGCAGCTTCCGTTCTCCGCCACGGTGGACTACGGCGCGTTCGGGCTCGGCCTGTTCCGCCAGCTGGCCGACGCGCGGCCCAACGAGAACGTCGTCGTCTCGCCGTTGAGCGCGGGACTGGCGCTGAGCATGCTGGCCAACGGCGCCCAGGGCGAAACGCTCGCCGGCATTCGCCGCACGCTGGTCACGGACGCGGAGATCGGCGCGCTGAACGCCACCAACCAGGGCCTCGCGCAGGCGCTGCGCACCGGCGACGTGGAACTGGCGATCGCCAACTCGCTCTGGGCGCGGCAGGGGGTGCCGTTCCTTCCCGCGTTTCTGGAGCGCAACCGGCGCTTCTACGATGCCGAGGTAACGTCGCTGGACCTCTCCACGCCGCAGGCGGCGGAGCGGATCAACCGCTGGGCCAGCGAGAAGACCAATGGGCGCATTACGCAGATGGTGCGGCCGCCGCTGGACCCGGACCTTGTCCTGTACCTGATGAACGCGGTCTACTTCAAGGGCCGCTGGGCGGACGAGTTCCAGGCCAGCCAGACCCGCCCGATGCCCTTTCACGCCCCCGGCGGTACGGTGCAGCGGCCGATGATGCAGCGCACGGGGAGCTACGGCTACCTGCGCGCGGACGGCTTTCAGGCGCTGCGCCTGCCCTACCGCGGCGACCGCTTCGCCATGTACGTGCTGCTGCCGGATGCGGGCGCGTCGGTGGCGGCGCTGCGAGGGCGGCTGACGCCGGACGCGTGGGCGGGGTGGATGCGCGGCTTGGGCGCGCCGCGGGAGGTGCGTGTGGTGATGCCCAGGTACCGCGTGAACGTGGAGTCGCAGCTGAACGAGCCACTGCAGGCGCTGGGGATGGCGGACGCGTTCAGCCCGTCGCGCGCCAACTTCGGGGCGATGCTGCCGGCGGAGTACCTGGCGCGGCAGAACGCCTACGTCAGCGAGGCCAAGCAGAAGGTGTTCATCGAGGTCAACGAGGAGGGCACCGAAGCCGCCGCGGTGACCGGCATCGGCGTGCGGACGACGAGCATGCCCGCGCAGCCGCTGTCCTTTGTCGTCGACCGGCCGTTCATCCTTGCGATCCGCGACGACCAGACGGGTGCATTGCTCTTCATCGGCCAGGTGAACGATCCGGTGACCGAGTAGAGTGCGTCTGAGTGAAAGAAAGTCTTACGCGGAGACGCGGAGGCGCGGAGAGAAGGATGCTCCGCGCCTTCGCGTCTGCGCGTGAGCATCCCATCCGCATGAGCTTGCCGCGCGGGGCGGCGGCTGTATCTTCGGCGGGAAGCCCGCGACAACGGCGAACCAGACCGAGAGAACGCAGTGCCAATCAACCGATCCCTCGCGTGCACCACGGCGGCGCTGGCGGCGCTCGCGTACGGCTGCACGCCCGCGGCATCCGTCCAGCGGACCACGTCCGCGGCGCCCACGACGGCGCCGGCCGTGGAGCCCATGCCGGCCGTGCTGCCGCTGCACTACGCGGCGCAGCCCACGGTGGCGCAGATCACGCCGCGCGACCTGATGAGCCGGCTGTACACCATCGCCGACGACTCCATGATGGGGCGTCAGGCGGGGCACCGCGGCAACTGGATGGCCACGGAGTACATCGCCGCGGAGTTCCGCCGCATGGGGCTGGAGCCGGCGGGGGAGAACGGCACCTTCTTCCAGGAGATCCCCCTCACCGTCACGCGCCTGGCTCCGGGGGCATCGTTCGCCGTCGACGGCGCTGCGTTGCGGCTGGGGAACGACTTCGTGCCGCTGCCGCACATCGAGTCGCGCTTCACGTACGTGCCGCAGATGCAGGTGCAGAACGCGCCGGTGGTGTTCGGCGGGCGGCTGGGCGAGCGGATGGTCAGCGACGCTCAGGCGGCCGGGAAGGTGGTCGTCTTTCTGCCGCCCATCGTGAACAACGAGGTGAACTACCGCGTCTGGCTGGTGCCGCAGCCGGAGCTGCCCAGCGCGGCGGCGATCGTCGTCGCGTCGCTGGACATCTCGTCGCAGAGCCTGCGCAACCTGCCGTTCGCGCAGCAGTCGGGGCTGCTGGACATCAGCCAGCTTCCCACGCGCGGACCGGCGGGGGTGCTGGTGACGGCGGAGGCGGCGCGGCGGATGCTGGGCGCCGACCCCGCCACGCTGCAGCCCGGCGCGGCGGGCCCCGCGCGGGTGAGCGGCGCCTTCAACTACGTGCCGCGCCCGGTGGACGCGCCCGCGCGCAACGTGGTGGCCATCCTGCGCGGCAGCGATCCGGCGGTGAACGGGCAGTACGTGGGGATCAGCGCGCACAACGACCACGAGGGCTTCGCGGAGCGGGCGGTCGACCACGACAGCACCATCGCCTACAACACGGTGATGCGGCCGCAGGGGGCCAACGACCCCGTCGGCACCCCCACGCCGGAGCAGTGGAACCGCATCAACGTCCTGCGGCGGCAGCTCTCCGCGGACGGGACGAAGCGGGACTCCATCTTCAACGGCGCGGACGACGACGGGAGCGGCACGGTGTCGCTGCTGGAGATCGCCGAGGCCATGGCGGCCAACCCCGACCGCCCGCGCCGCTCCATCCTCTTCCGCCGTGTGCGAGATGAAGAGGATGGAGC
>DATABT010000901.1:0-4549 GCA_036259455.1 Longimicrobium sp.
GCCCCGGCGACGCCTGCCGCGCAGCCGGCCGCGGTTCCCGCGCAGACGGTGGTCGCGGCGCCGGCGGCGAACGGGCGCAACGGAGACGGGGCGGCGACGGTGGCGGACCGGCAGGCGTCCTCGTCCGTGGCGGCGCCGCCCGCGCGGACCCCGGCGCCCGTGCCGGCGGGACCCCCGCAGCCGGAGGAGCCCGCGTCGCACGGGCCGCATCGCCCCATCCGGCAGACGCTGACGGCGGGCGGGGACTGGACGGAGGCGCAGGCGCGGCACTTCGAGGAGCTGGTGCGCTCGTACAACGCGCGCACGGCGGGATCGAAGGCCTACGCGGCGGAAAACCGGCCCTGGCTGGCGGACAACCGCGCGGCCATGGGCTTCCGCATGGCGACCAAGGAGCTGCTGTATCCCATCGTCGGGCACCGCTCCGAGGGCTCGCGGCTGTGGGACGTGGACGGCAACGAGTACATCGACTTCACCAACGGCTTTGGCGTCCACTTCTTTGGCCACCGCCCGCCGTTCATCATGCAGGCCGTGGAAGCGCAGCTGCGCAACGGCGTGCACCTGGGGCCGCAGAGCGACCTGGCCGGCCCCGCGGCGCGGCTGCTGCGCGAGCTGACGGGGGTGGAGCGCGTCACCTTCTGCAACACGGGCTCTGACGCCATGACCACGGCCGTCCGCATCGCCCGCACGGCGACGGGGCGCGACCGCGTG
Organism: Longimicrobium sp.; assembly: GCA_036259455.1. GTDB lineage: Bacteria > Gemmatimonadota > Gemmatimonadetes > Longimicrobiales > Longimicrobiaceae > Longimicrobium. The sequence continues at coordinate 709 of DATABT010000901.1, forward strand.
GTCATGTTCGAGGGCTCGTACCACGGCTGCTTCGATGGCCTGCTGGTGCGCAGCGGCGGGATGCGCAACGGCGAGCCGCGCACCCTTCCCGTGGCGCCCGGAACGCCGCAGAAGATGGTGGACGACGTGGTCCTGCTGCCGTACGGCGCCCCCGAGTCGCTGGAATGGCTGCGCGGGAACGCCGCGCAGGTGGCCGCCGTGCTGGTGGAGCCCATCCAGAGCCGCAATCCCGAGTATCACCCCCGCGAGTTCCTGCGCGAGGTGCGGGCGCTCACGGAAAAGACCGGGACCGTGCTGATCTTCGACGAGATGATCACCGGCCTGCGGCTGGGCGTTCGCGGCGCGCAGGAGTTCTTCGGGATCGAGGCCGACCTGGTGACCTACGGCAAGGTGATCGGCGGCGGCTATCCGATGGGCGTGGTGGCGGGGCGCGCCTGGCTGATGGACGCCATCGACGGCGGCCAGTGGAGCTTTGGAGACGACAGCTATCCCGAGGCGGACCAGACCTTCTTTGCCGGCACCTTCTGCAAGCACCCCGTGTCGCTGGCGGCGGTGACGGCCGTCCTGCGCCATCTCCAGGAGCGCGGGCCCGCGCTGTACGAGGAGCTGAACGCCCGCACCGCCCGTCTCGTCGCCGGGCTGCGCCAGGTGATCGCGGACGCCGGCGCGCCCATCCGCATCCTCCACACCGCTTCCATCTTCCACTTCCGGGTGGACCACCGGGAGCGCTTCGCGGACCTGCTGTTCTACCACATGCTGCAGCGGGGGATGTACATCTGGGAGGGGCGCGGCTGCTTCCTTTCCACCGCCCACACCGACGAAGACTGCGACCGGCTGGTCGAAGCCCTGCGCGACAGCCTGGAAGCGCTGCGCGAGGGCGGATTCCTCCCCGGGCGCCCATCGTCCAACGGCGGCGGCGAGCCGTCGGGGGGAACGGAGGCGCCGGCGGTGCTGGCGGAGCTCAAGATCTTTCCCCCGCAGGAGGAACCGGCCCCGTCCGGGGCGCGCGAGCTGCCCCTGACGTCCGGCCAGCGGCAGATCTGGGTGCACGCGCAGCTGGGCGACGACGCCTCGCGCGCCTACCACGCGGAGGCGGTGTTCGGACTCGCCGGCCCTTTTGACGGCGGCCTGCTGCGCGCGGCCGTCGAGGACGTGATGCGGCACCACGAGGCGCTGCGCACGGTGTTCGGCGGCGAGACGCAGCGCATCCTCCCGGTGCTCGAGCCGGACGTGCGGATGGAGGCGGCGGTGGAGGACGCGGATGCGCTCCGGCGCGCCCTGGCGGATGCGCTGCACCGGACCTTCGACCTGCGCGCGGGGCCGCTGCTGCGGGTGCACGTGCATCCGCGCGGGCCGGAGCACCACGTGGTGCAGGTGATCTTCCATCACCTGGCCATGGACGGGCTTTCCGTCTCCCTGGTGATGCGCGACCTGCAGGAGGCCCTGCGGGCCCGCCGCGAGGGGCGCGCGCCCGCGCTGCCGCCGGCGATGCAGTTCAGCGAGTACGCCGCGCTCCTGGCCGCGGAGACGGAGCGGCACGCGGGCGAGGAGGAGGCGTGGCTGGAACGCTTTCGCGGCGCCGTCCCGCTGTCGCTGCTCACCGACCGGCCGCGCCCGCGCTTTCCCACCCACCGCGGCGGGCGCACCACGCTGTTCGTGCGGCCGGAGCTGGCCGCCACGCTCAAGGAGGCGGGGCGGAGGGACGGCTGCACCCTGCTGATGGTGCTGATGGGCGGCCTGCTGGCCACGCTGCACCGCCTGTCCGGCCAGGACGACGTGGTGATCGGCATCCCCAGCGCGGGGCGGCCGTTCGCCGGCAGCGACACCCTCGTCGGCAACTGCGTGGACGTGCTCCCGGTGCGCAGCCGGGTGGACCCGTCCACCGCGCTGCGGCCGTTTCTGCGGCAGGTGCGCGGGTGGCTGCTGGACGCGTACGAGCACGAGGTGTTTTCGCTGGCCCGCCTGGCGGAACGGCTGGAGATCCCCCGCGGGCCGGGCATCCCCCCGCTGGTGTCGGTGCTGCTGAACATGGAGCCCGGCGCGCCCGGCGAGGACGAGGAGGCCCCGGCGCAGGCGGAGGCGGCGGAGCGGTTCATCATGGTGGACCTGTCGATCGACGCGGTGGAGAAGCGCGGCGGGGTGGAACTGCTCTGCGAGTACAACGCCGACCTCTTCGACCGCGGCACCGTCGACCGCATGCTGGCGCAGCTGGAGCGCGTGCTGGAGCAGGTGGTGGAGGACGGCGGCGCCCGCATTCCCGAGCTGGACCTGCTGGACGACGCGGGGCGGGCGGAACTGGAGGCGCAGTGGGCCCGGGAGGCGGCGCGGCCCCGCGCGGAGGGGTGCATCCACGCGTACTTCGAGGCGTGGGCCGCGCGCGCGCCGGACGCGCCCGCGGTAGTGCACGAGTCGGAGCCGTTGACCTACGCGGAGCTGGACGCGCGGGCCAACCGGCTGGCGCACCACCTCGTCCGCCTGGGCGTGGAGCCCGAGGCGCGCGTGGCCGTGTACCTGGAGCGCGGCCCGGAGCTGCTGGTGTCGCTGCTGGCCGTGCTCAAGGCCGGGGGCGTGTACGTGCCGCTGGACCCGTCGTACCCGGCGGAGCGCATCGCCCTGATGCTGGCGGATTCCGCCGCCACCGTGCTGCTGGCCCGCGGCGCGCCCCCGGCGGAGCTGCTGGCCACCGGCGCGCGGGTGCTGCGGCTGGACGAGGCCGCGGAGGCGATGGCGGGCGCGCCGGACCACGCCCCCGCCGTGCCCGTGCACCCGGCGAACGCGGCGTACGTGTTCTACACCTCGGGCTCCACGGGGCGACCCAAGGGGGTGGTGGTGGAGCACCAGGCGGCGGCCACGCACCTGCGGGAGGTGGCCGCGAGCTACGGCCTGGGCCCGGGCGAGCGGGTGCTGAACTTTGCCGCCGTCTCCTTCGACGCGTCCGTGGAGCAGCTGCTGGCGCCCATGGTGACGGGCGCGGCGGTGGCGTTCCGCGGCCCCGAGCTGTGGAGCCCCGGCGAGTTCGCCGGCGCGGTGGAGCGGCTGGGAATCACCTACCTGGAGGCGCCCACGGCGTACTGGCACACGGTGGCGGCCGACGCGGAGGCGCTGGCCCGGGTGCGCGCGCAGGTGCGGCTGGTGATGGCCAGCGGCGAAACGCTGCGTCCCGAAGCCGTGGCCGCCTTCCACCGCGCGCCGGGGCCCGGGATGCTGGTGAACGGGTACGGACCCACGGAAGCGGTGGTCACCGCCACGCTGCACACCACGCGGGCGGAGGACGGCGAGCTGGCGCGCGTCCCGGTGGGCCCGGTCATCCCCGGCCACGAGGCGCGCGTGCTGGACGGGCGCATGCGCCCCCTTCCCGTGGGCGTGCCCGGAGAGCTGTACCTGGGCGGCTCCATCGCGCGGGGATACCTGGGCAGCCCCGGGCGCACGGCCGAGCGCTTCGTCCCCGATCCGTTCGGGGCGCCGGGGGCGCGGCTGTACCGCACCGGCGACCGGGCCCGCCGCCTCCCCGGCGGCTCGCTGGACTTCCTGGGCCGCACCGACGAGCAGGTGAAGGTGCGCGTGTTTCGCATCGAGCCGGGCGAGGTGGAGTCGGTGCTGCGCCGCCAGCCGGGGGTGGACGACTGCGTGGTGGTGCCGCGCGAGGACCCGGGCGGGTCGGTGCGGCTGGTGGCGTACGTGGTGGGCGGCGCGCCGGCGGAGGCGCTGCGCCAGTCGCTGCGGCGCACCCTTCCCGACTACATGGTGCCCGGCGCCTTCGTGGCCCTCGACGCCGTGCCCGTGACCCCCGCCGGCAAGGTGGACCGCCGGGCCCTCCCCGCGCCGCCGGAGGCCGGCGCGG
>DATABT010000902.1:0-4025 GCA_036259455.1 Longimicrobium sp.
ACTCGGCGGATCATGCCGCGGGGGCCCATCGGCGGAAGCGATAACGGGCCGCGCCCAGGTCGATGCGGTCGCCGTCCCGCAGCTCGGCGGCCTCGGCCAGCGCGCGTCCGCTGACCACGACGGATCCGCCGTATGCGGCGGGGCCGATCCAGCAGCGGCCCTCCGCCAGCGCGACCACGGCGTCGGTGCGTCCCGGCCCGGCACCGCGAACGCGGATGCGCGCGCCGTCGGCCAGCGCCCATTCGCGGTGCCCCAGCAGCCCCGGCTCGCGCCCGGCGACGGTCTCCACCTCGATCACCCCTTCCGCGCGGCGTACGGCGGGCCAGCTCACCGCCGCGCCCGCCGCCGCGCCCACGAGGGCGAAGGCGAGCGCCTGCCAGAAGTCGGCGGGCCCGGAGAAAGAGTAGGCCACGCCTCCCAGAATTCCCCCCAGGGCGCCCCACGCCGCGGCCTCGGCCACCCGACGCACGCCCCGGCGCGCTCCGCCCAGGGCCAGAACCAGCGCCAGCACGGCGCCCAGGATCGTCCAGGCCAGCACGCGCCCCGCGCTGAACCCCGCCTCGCCGTCCACCACCACCGCGGACGCGGCGAGCCCCAGCGCGGCGCCGCCCCCGCCGCCGGCGACGCCCAGCAGAATGCCGAGGGAAGCCGCGGAAACGACGCGCTCCTGCCGGCGGAGCGCCGCGCCGCCCAGGACGGTGGCGCCCACGGTGCCCCCCAGGACGGCGCCGGCGAGCAGGTCCAGACGGGCGTAGGTGGAAAGGAGCGGCCCCAGGTCGCGCACCCAGGCGGACGCGCCCCATCCCAGCAGCCCGCCGGCCGCGCCGGTCAGGATGCCCGCGTAGGCGCCGCGGGTGAACCGGCGCACGCGGACGCGGGGTGCGGCGGGCGGGGGCGGCGCCTGGGCGGGGCGGGCGCGCGGACGCATGCGGATCTCCAGCGCCCGCAGCGGGGTCACGCCCAGCGCGGCGGGCGTGGCGCCCGCGTCCAGCTCGCGGCCGTTCCACAGGACCACCATCTCGTCCTCCGGCCCGCCGGCGATCACCATCCCGTGCTGCCGCAGCTCTTCCAGGATCTGGCGCACCTGCGGGCCCAGCTCCCGCTCCGGATCGAGCGTGAACTGGGCCCGCCGGGGACCCTCATCCGTCAGGAATTCAACCGCGAAACCAGGCATTCGACAACGACCAGCTATGAACCGGGAAAGAGCACATCACCAGGAGTGTCGCATTCGGCGAGTTCCTGACGGACAAAAAACCAGCCGGCTTTTAGTGGGGTGTCTGGAGTTCCTTGATCCCTGCGGGTCTGTTGGGAGGGGAACCGCGACGACCTGCGCTGAGCCGCTCAGGCCTTTGGGCGCGGAGGTGGAGCAGGCATTCGTGGAGTACGCGGAAGGGCAGCGTCCGCGAGGCTTTCTCACAAGACCCTTTTCCGCCGGGCCGTGCCTTGCTACCCTATACTGAAGCAGATGACGGCCCGCGTCAAGGATTCCGTTTCAGCCCCGGCTCACGGCCTCCCCCAACGCGCGTGAACGTCCATTCCTCGGTCCAGTTCCCCGCCCCGCGGATCGTCGGCGGCGTTGGGAGCGGGCAATCCCTTCACGGCAAAGCAGTTTGATGGTTCCTGCGCCGTCCGGAGACCGCGGGTGAAGCCCGCCGCGCGCATCGGCGACATGCACACCTGCCCCATGGTGAACGGCACGGTGCCGCACGTGGGCGGGCCCATCCTGCCGCCCTGCGCCGTCACCGTGACCATCGGCGGCATCCCCGCCGCGCGCGTGGGCGACATGGCCACCTGCGTGGGCCCGCCCGACGTGATCGCCATGGGGTCGATGGGCGTCTTCATCGAGGGCAAGCCCGCCGCGCGCCTGGGCGACCCCACCGCCCACGGGGGCGTGATCGTCGCCGGCTGCCCCACCGTCCTGGTCGGCGACATCTGCGGCGGCGCGGCCAGCATGCAGGGGCTGACGATGAGCGCTGCCCGCGCCGCCGGCGCGCCGTTCACGAAAGCCAAGTGCGACCTGGCCAAATGAGCGGCACGGCGACGGCCAACCCGCTGTTGGCGACGCGCACGGCGTCGCTGGACGAGCTTCGCGAGCTCGCCGCGACCGGGCGCCTGTACGCCGTGATCGACGCCTGCGACACGCCCGCCGTGCCGGAGAAGGCGCGAGAGCTGGGAGAGTCGCGTGCCGTGTCCCTCTACCGGGGAACCGCGGACGAGCAGTACTGGGCCTTCGCGCCCTACCTGTTCGCGGTAGATGGTGACCTGCTGGACTGGATCGTCGCGGATCTCTGGACCGAGCCGTGGGGCATCTTTGCCGTCGCCGACGAGGACCTCGAAGCCGTCCGCCGCCACTTCCGCCGCTTCCTGCTCGTCCAGGCGCCGGACGGCGACCAGTGGTACTTCCGCTTCTACGATCCGCGCGTCCTGCCTGTTTTCATCACCCACTGCACGGATCGCGAACTGGTGGAGGTGTGGGGGCCCCTGAAGTTCCTGGTCGTCGGCGGGATGGCCGGTATCATCCTGTACGAGCGCACCGGCAAAGCTCGTCGGATCCGCATAGCGACCCGATTCGGTCACACGTGACGATGGTTTCATGACATTCGTGATCCGGGATGAACTCTTCCATGAGCTCGAGCAGCATACGCGGAGCCAGTTTCACCAGCGGGTGATGGTCTTTCTCCGTGAGGAGATGACGGAAGCGTGCAGCAGTCAAAATGACGATGAGCTCGTGGAGTTCATCCATCGGCAGCATGGCTCCGCGGAAGCACACGAGATCGAATCGGAGCGGGGGATCGTTCAATGGATCTACCTGTCGCTGCTGTATGGGTCCAATTTCTTCGAAAGGCCGGAATTCCGGGCGTACTTTCAATTTCCCGGTGAATCGATGGAAGACAAGCTGGGTCTCCTTGCCGATTGTCTTGAGACTCTTGGGCGGAATGAGGAAGCTCAGCCCGATGACATCATCAGGATCTAAGACACGAATCGAATGGCCAGTTTACTGAAGCTTCTCCTGCGGGCGCTGCTGAAGCTGCGGATCAGGATGCGGCCACCGACCATTCCAAAACCACCCCGTCTTCCCGGCAGGCCCGGGGTTTCAAAGAAAATTCGAGATAGATTCTCCAAGCGAAAGGTCTGCGCCACCGGAAACTGCCCCCCTGCGCCGCCCAAGCTGAATGCCGCACAAGCGGCGAACCTGAAGCGCTTCGAGGGCAAGTTCGCCAAGGGGATCAAGGTAACCGTCAAGGATACGCCAGGAGGCGGGAAGCATTTTCGTGCCGAAGTGCCCGGAAAGGTGCCAGGGTCAAAGGCAGTCTATGAAAAACAGGTGGATGCGCTGGGAAACACGACCAGCGTCATGAAAACTACGTATGCTCCTGACGGCAGCATCATCCATATCAAACCGAAATGACAGACCATATGACCGAAGACAGACGAAGTCTGCTGATGAGTCTTCTACGGGGTGAACGTCCCACCGCGGAGCTGCGCCGGGAACTGGCCAGGCATCCGTGGGATTGTGAATCCCCTCTGGTGACCCTGGAGGCAACTCATGTACGAGGAATGACGCAGAGGTTCGTCGACGGCCTGATCTCAGCGCGGGATCTGGAAGATTGGGCGGATGCGTTGGAGCTGCGGGAAGACATCGATATGGAAGCGGGCAAGGAAGATTTGCTCCGCGAAACCATCCAGCGGCTCGCAAATCCCGAATTGTACGATCCGCTGACCAGAGATCATGCGGCTGACATTCTCCGGGAAATGGATGAAGTCGCGTAGTGCGGGTGTCGCCCGGAGAGACCGGATCTGCGCGAACCTGCCGCAGGCCCTCGGAGCGGGAGCGGTGAGCCGGTAGAAGCGCCCGGAGAGACCGGATCTGCGCGAACCTGCCGCAGGCCCTCGGAGCGGGAGCGGTGAGCCGGATGCCGGCTGTCGCCCTGCTCCCTACCTCCGGGCGCTTCGACCGGCTCACCCCTCCCGCTCCGAGGGCCTGCGGCAGGTTCGCGCAGATCCGGTCTCTCCGGGCGACACCC
>DATABT010000903.1:0-3490 GCA_036259455.1 Longimicrobium sp.
CGCCGCCGAGACTTCCTCCCGCACCCACCCATCCCCCTCCACCTCCGCCCTTCCCCGCAGCGCCTGCCGCGCCGTGTCCCTGCCGATGCGCCCCAGCGCCCACCCGCGCGGCCGCGGACGAGCGGCTCCTCGTCGTTCAGCGCGATCGCGAGCGCGGGGACGGGTTGCGGCGAGACCCGGTTGCCGAGCACGACGGCAACGTTCCGCGGCAGGCCGCGCCGCTTCGCCCGCTTGATCGGCGAGCCCTTGAAGCGCGCGCCGAGCTCCCCGACAGCCGCGTGACGCTCCCCTCGTCCAGCGTCAGCGTGATCGACCTGGATGGCGAGCGGGCCCTTGACGTCCATGGACCCGCGGCCGTGCAGGTACCCGTCGGCCACGACGGCCGCGCAGAAGGGGTGCTCCCGGGCGGAGAGCATGACGGAGGGAGCCTCGCCGCGCCCGCGATGCGGCCGACGAGGTTGCCCGCGCGATCGGTGCGCACCTCGCCGAACCCCGGCGCCCGCAGCTCGTGCACGATGCGCGCGGCCACGGCGCCCCTCCTGGCCGGGGAGCGAGGGGATGCGGATGAGCTTCGCCGCGGACCCGGCCGCGCGCTAGACGCTAGAACGACAGGTCACGGGGCATGGTCCTCCTCCGGGTCGGCGGCGAACGGATGGGGTGCGGCCACGGAGGCCGTGTAGGCGCGGGCCTGGAGCAGATACAGCTCGGCGTACAGCCCATCGAGGCGAAGGAGATGCTCGTGCGGGCCCAGCTCCGCCACGCCGCCCCCGTCGATCACCAGGATCAGGTCCGCCGACCGGACGGTGGAAAAGCGGTGCGAGACCAGGACGGTGATGCGCCCCTGCTCCGAGCCGGCCCGGGCCTCCACCGCGTAACGCTCGAACAGGGCGTGCTCGGCCAGCGCGTCCAGGCTGGCCGTGGGCTCGTCGAAGAAGACGACCAGCGGGTCCTGGCGCATCAGCGCCCGCCCCAGCGCGAGCTTCTGCCACTGGCCGGTGGACAGGTCCACTCCGCCCTCCCAGCGCGCACCCAGCTGCGTATCCAGCCCCGCCGGGAGCGCCGCCAGCACGTCCGCCGCGCCGGCCCGGTCGAGCGCCGCGCGCACGGCGGCTGAATCGTCCGCGCGCGGCAGGTCGCCCACGCCCACCGTCTGCCGCGTGGGCATCTCGAATCGCGCAAAATCCTGGAACGCGGCGGAAAGGCGGGCGCGCCAGGCGTCCACGCCGATCTCGCGCAAGTCCACGCCGTCTACCAGGATGCGGCCCTCCGTGGGCTCGTACATCCGGCAGAGGAGCTTGACCAGGGTGGTCTTTCCCGCGCCGTTCTCTCCCACCAGCGCCACCACGGCGCCCGCGGGGATGCGGAAGGAGACGTCGCGCAGGGCCCAGCGGTCCGTGCCGGGATAGCGGAAGGAGACGCGTTCGAAGACGATGCCGTCCGCCAGCCGCGCGGGCGCCGGACGGGTGCCGCCGCGGTCCCGGCGCGCGGCGGCCGCGTAATCTCGCAGCCAGCACAGGCGTCCGGCGGCGCGCAGCGTCTCGCCCAGGCCGGCCACCTGGCGCACCGGCTCGGCCACGGCGGCCATCACCTGCTGCCCCAGGTACACCGCCATCACCACCTGACCGGGGGTGGCCAGCCCCTGCGAGGTGCGCCACAGCATGAGCATGACCGCGCCGGCCAGGCCGGCCAGAAAGAACATCTCGCCCGCGCACTCCAGCAGCGTGGCGCGCCCGCGGGCCGCGCGCACCACCCCGCGCGCCTCGGCGAAGGCGGCGCGAAAGCGGGAACGGAGCTCGCCGCGCACCCCGAACACGCGCAGCTCCATCCCCGCGTTGCGGTCCACCGCGAGCGCCTGCAGGTGCCGCGCGCGGCGCGACGGCGCGGCGGAGCGCGCCTCGGCGTCGCGCAGCCAGCGCTGCTGCGCCGCGGCGATGGGGATGGCGGGGAGCGCAAAGGGCACCAGCAGCAGGAGCCACGGCGTGGCCAGGGCCAGCGCCGCCAGCGTGCCCAGGCCGGCCACCACGGTGTTGGCGGTGTAGACGACCACGTTCAGCGCGGTGCCCAGAATGCCCTGCTGCCGCCGCAGGAGCTCCAGACGGTCCTGGTAGTCCGGCCGCTCGTGGTGCTCCACCCCGGGAAGCGTGGCGGCCACGGTGGCGATCTCGCGGTCCAGCGCCAGCCCCACGGCCTCGGCCAGGCGGTTGCGGATCCACGCGCCCGTCCACTCCCCCGCGAAGCCGGCCACGCGCGTAGCCACCATCCCCGCCACGCCCAAGGCCAGGCGTTGCGGGTCGCGCGCCAGGGCGGCGTCGGTGACCACGGCCAGGAACCAGGCCAGCAGCGGCCCCTGCAGCTGCCCCAGCGGCTCCAGCAGCAGCCCGGCCGTGCGCCACGGGTCCGTGCGCCAGGCGGCCCGCGCCAGCAGGCCCAGGGCGCCGAGGGCGTCACGCACCGGCCGCCTCCGCTTCCCCGGCGCCGCGGCCGGCCCCGGCGAAGCGGTCCGCCTGCAGGCGATACATCCGCGCGTAGCGCCCGCCGGCCGCCAGCAGCGCCTCGTGGGTGCCGTCTTCCACCACCCGTCCTTCGTCCACCACCACGATGCGGTCGGCGCGCCGCACGCTGGACAGCCGGTGCGAGACCAGGATGGTGGTCACCCCCCGGGTAAGGCGCAGAAAGCGCTCGAACAGCTCGGTCTCGGCGCGCACGTCCAGGCTGGCGGAGGGCTCGTCCAGGATGAGCAGCCGCGCGCCGCCGCGCACCGCGGTCAGCGCCCGCGCCAGCGCCACGCGCTGCCACTGCCCTCCCGAGAGGTCCGCGCCGCCCTCGAACTCGCGCGAGAGCACGGTGTCCCACCCGCGTGGCAGGCGGGCGGGAAGGTCGCCGCCGCCCGCGTCGTCCAGCGCGCCCTGCAGCGCGGCCGCGTCGCCCGCCAGCGGCAGGTGCCCGAACCCCACGTTCTCGCGCAGGGTGAGGGGGTAGCGGACGAAGTCCTGGAAGATGACGGCCACGCGGCCGCGCGCCTGCAGCGGCGACCGTCCGCCGTCCAGGGCAATGCGGCCGGCGTCGGGCGCGTACATCCCGCACAGCAGCTTGACGAGCGTGCTCTTGCCCGCCCCGTTCTCGCCCACGATGGCCAGCGACTGGCCGGCGGGAACCTCCAGCGTGAGCCCGTCCAGCGTGGGGCGCGCGCGGCCGCGGTAGGTAAAGCGCACGCCCTCCAGCCGCAGGGCGATCCCCCCGCCGGGCACGGGGGCCTTCTCCCCCCCGGCGGCCGGCGCCGCGTCGTCCTCCGGACCCCGGACGGGGTCCAGCTCCGCCACCCGCTCCGCCACGGCCAGCGACTGGGCGACGTAGTACTGCGGGTCGCCGATCATCCCCAGGTCCACCGTGGCGAGCGCGGCCTGCACGAAGACGAGCAGGGCGGCGGCGTCCAGCGCGCCTCGCACCGCCGCCAGCGCCAGGGCGCCCAGCACCGCCGCGTGCGCCACGC
>DATABT010000904.1:0-3690 GCA_036259455.1 Longimicrobium sp.
TGCGGCCAGCCATGAGCGTGGGTGAGTAGATTTCTCAGTCGGCGCAACAAGATCCTGCATGAGGCAAGTCCTCGCGGGCGCCTCCTTCGAAATGACAGCTCACGGCGCAGACTTCGTGCGTGCAACGGAAATCCGCGATGAACCCCCTTTTTTCATGGATTACCGTTTCGGACACCGCGTGAACGGGATTGGTCGACGCGGGACGGGGGTCCGTCGCGGAAGGCCGGGTATTCGCCGCATGGCGGATTGATGGGTTCCGGGGCCGTCTGCATCATCTCGCCGCATCACCCGCCGGGCGGCACGGCTCCCGGCGGGGGCGTGAATTCCGGGTCCTGGAGCGGTCCCACTGATCCGTAAGAAAGGAGGTAAACCATGGCCATTACCCGCATTTCCAGCCCGCGGACGGTCGCGGTGACCGCCGCGGAGGAAGAGGCCGGCTGCTGGGCCGGTTGCTGGACGTCCGGCTGCTGGGCCGGATGCTGGGCGGACGCCGAGACCGCCGCCTACGACTACTCGCGGCTGACGCCCGAAGCCAGGGCCACGAGCGAGGCGTGACGCAGTCGCAGCGATGACCCAACCCGCCGGCGCGACCCGCCGGCGCTAGATGAGCAATCGACCGCTTCAGGACCCTTTGACTTGCCCGCCCGGCGCCCGGGCGGAGAAATCCCGGAGGAGCACGGCGATGAGCAGACTGAACGGCAACGGCACCGGCCCCGGCGGCGCGACGCCGCCCGGCGCGCTCGTGGTGGCCGAGGGGCTGGAGGTGGTGATCCTGAACGAGAACGAGGTCCTGGTGCAGCGCGGCACGCGCTCCACCCCGTCCGAGCTGCTGCGGGACACCGAGCTGCGCGGCTTTCTGGGCCCCGTGATGGCGCGCCTGCGCGAAGCGCCACGCACCGTAGACGAGCTGGCCGCGGCCGTGCCCCCCGAGGACGCGGGCGAGGTGCGCGAGCTGCTGGACGGGCTGCGCCAGTCGGGATTCGTGGTCCCCGCCGGCACCGGGCTGCTGGACGGCTACCTGGCCTACGCCTTCGAGGGCGCCCGGCCCCTGGCCGACCGGTCGGTCGCCCTGCTGGGCGCGGGCCCGCTGGGCGCGCGCATCGCCGCCGGCCTGCTGCAGCACGGCGTTGGCCGGGTGACCCTGCTGGACGACCGGCCCGCCGACGGGGTGTGGCGCCGCTTCGTTCCCTTCGCCGGCACCGGCGAGCCCGACGGCCGGCCCGCCTGCGCCCTGCTGGCCGAGCGGCTGCAGGCGCTGGGGCACGGCCCCGCCCGCGTGCAGGCCGGGGCGCCCACCACCGACACCGTCGCGCTGGAGCGCGCCATCGGCCAGGCGGACCTGGCCATCGTGGCCTTCGAGCGGCCCCAGCTGCGGCTTACGCAGCGGGTGAACCGCGTTTGCGTCCGCGACGAGCGGCCCTGGCTGCTGGCGGGGATCGACGGCAACGTGGCGCTGGCGGGGCCGCTGTTCGTGCCGCCCCACACCGCGTGCTACAACTGCTTCCGTACGCTGGCCGACGCCTCGGTGCCCAACGCCGAAATGGCCGAGCGCTACCGCCGCCACCTGGCCGCCGGCCGCGGCGCCTCGTTCTTCCCCGGCCTTCCCGCGCACGCCGATCTGGCGGCGGGCTACGCCACCCTGGCCGCGGCGCACTTCCTGGCGCGGGGCACCGCGTTCCTGGTGGGACGGGCGCTCTTCCTGGACTTCGGCGACATGTCGCTGGACCTGGAGGATGTCCTGGTCCTGCCCCGCTGCCCCGTCTGCGCGCGCACCCGCCCGGCGTACGAGCCGGCGTTTGCGCCGCGCGTGGTGCAGGCCGTCGGCGTCTGACCGGGGGAGGGCGCGATGTCGCTGGCGATCGACTACCTGAACGAGCGGGTGGAACTGCTGGACCCGGAGTTTGGACCGGGGCGGCGCGGCGAGTACCAGGCCGTCTCGCGGCTCTACAACCGCCGCCTGGGCCCCGTGACCTCCGTGGTCGTGCACCGCCCCGAGGCCACCGACCAGGCCATGTACACCAGCGCGGCCACGCACATCCCCATGACGTCGCTGTTCCCCGACGTCGTGGAGCGGCCGCGCGACGTGGAGATCTCCGTTCCCGGCGGCGGCAAGGGCGGCGAGGCGCAGAAGGCGCTTCTGGGCGGCCTGGGCGAGATGTCGGAGCGGCTGCTGGCCGCGCTGCACTTCCAGACCGTGGCCGGGCGCCTGGTGTTCGGCACCTGCGCCGAGCTGCGGGCCGAGGGGCGCCGCGTCCTGGGCCCGGGGGAGCTGCCGCTCTTTGCCCCCGAGCAGTACCAGACGCCGGGGTTTCCCTACGCCCGGTTCGAGGAGGACACGCGCCTGGCGTGGATCGAGGGTACCGAGCTGGGCACGGGCGAGCCGGTGCTGGCCCCCGCGCAGATCGTGCTGCTGTACTACCGCCGGCAGCGCTTCGAGCCGGCCATCGGCTATCCCACCACGGGCGGGCTGGCCTTCCATTCCAACCCCGTGCAGGCGGTGCTGCACGGGATGTACGAGGCTATCGAGCGCGACGCCATCAACCTTACCTGGCACTCGCGCATCCCCCCGCGCCGCGTGCGGGTGGACCTGGAGCGCGTGCTGCGCGGCAGCGGCGCGCACGACCGGCCCCGGCTGGAGGCGGCCGGCATCGACGAGGTGCACGTGGTGCTGAACACGCTCGACGTCCCTATCCCCGTCTTTTCCACCATCGCCATCGACCGCGACCGTGCGGAGAAGGCGTTCCTGGCGGGCGGCGGGGCGTGGAGCACGCGCGAGCGGGCGCTCAGCCAGTCGGTCTTCGAGCTGGGCCAGTGCCGCAACATCCTCAAGTACCACCGCCCCAGCGGGGGCAAGCATATCCGCGCCGGCAGCCGGCTGGACGAGCTGACGGAGTTCTTCGACGCCGTCGTCTTCTACGGCTACCGCGAGAACCTGCCGCGGGTGGACTGGTTCTACCGCGGCGGCGACGAGATGGAGTGGGACCAGACGCCCACCCACGCGTTCGCCTCGCCGCAGGAGGAGCTGGAGGCCATGCGCGGCATCCTGCACGACGCGGGGATCCGGCCCGTGGTCTTTGACCTGAGCGGCGCCTGCTGGCCGGGCGTAAAGGTGCTCAAGACGCTGATCCCCGAGATCACGCAGGCGGGGGTGCCGGCGTTCCCCTTCCTGGGGCACCCGCGCTACTACGAGCTGCCGCACCGGCTGGGAAGGACGGACCGCCCGCTGGCGTTCCACGAGCTGAACCACACGCCCGTCCCGCTGCCGTGAGCGGCGGGGCAACGGAGGATGGCCATGAGCACGCAGACGACGGCGGCCACGCCCGACGAGCTCTTTCAGACGGCCCTGTTCGGGCCCGTGGCGCTGCCCTGGAAAACGGTGTTCCTGGAGCCGGACCCGCTCACCGACTTGGCGCAGCGGCCCGCGCGGGGCGCCACGCCGGTGGGCGAGCTGTACCACGAGAACAGCAAGCTGTACCCGCAGCACCCCGCGCTGGCGCGGCCCGCCGTGGACGGCCGCGAAGCCCGCGCGGACTTCGTCCGCAAGCGCGCCGCGGCGGCCGCGGGCGACGACGAGCTCCCGGCGGGGGCGCCCGCCCACGTGCGGGCGCTGCTGGAGGACTTTGGCCGGCGCGCCCCGGACGACGTCTGGTACGCCCTGGAGGCGCGGCTGGCCTGCGCCGGGGCGCTGTA
>DATABT010000905.1:0-4324 GCA_036259455.1 Longimicrobium sp.
GAGTGCAAGAAATGCAAAAGTGCGGAAGTTGTTACTCCCGCACTCCGCACTTCGCACTCCGCATTTCTTTTACGCCACCGCCGCCGCGGGCGTGATGCACGTCCGGTTGCGGCCCTGCTGCTTGGCCTGGTACAGCGCCGTGTCCGCCAGCGAGATCAGCTCTTCCGCCGTCGTCACGTCCGCTTCCGGCCAGGCGGCCACGCCCGCGCTCAGCGAGCCGCGCACCGCCGTGCCGCCGAAGACGAAGGGGATGGACTGGAAGTGGGCGCGCGCCCGCTCCGCCAGCGCCGCCGCGCCCGCGGCCGGCGTTCCGGGGAGCACCACCACGAACTCGTCGCCGCCGTAGCGGCCCGCGCGGTCGTTCATCCGCAGCCCCTCCGACCCCAGCCACGCCCCCAGCGCCCGCAGCACCGCGTCGCCCGCCAGGTGCCCGCAGGTGTCGTTGATCTCCTTGAACCGGTCCAGGTCCAGGATCACGATGCTGAGCGGCGTGCCGTTCGTCCGCGCCTCGTCCAGCTCGCTCGCCAGGTAGGTGATGATGGACCGCCGCGTGTCGCACCCCGTCAGCTCGTCCGTGTGGGCCAGGTCGTGCAGCCGTTTGCGCTGCTCCACCAGCTTCTGAAAGAGCTGCACCCGGCCGCACGCCTGCACGATGGCCTCCACCACCCGCTCCGCCAGCTCCGCCGCGTCGTCGCCCAGCGCCGGCTCGTCCACCGTCGCGCGCTCCACGAACACACCCGTCACCTGCTCGGTGATGGGGAACGGAACCACGATCACGGAGCGCAGCGGCACCGGCATTCCCCGCTTTTCCCACTCCGCGCGCACCCCGTCGAACAGCGGCGAGGTGGCCACGTCGCGCACCATCACCGGACGCCGCGTCTCCAGCGCCTGCCGCACCTCGGGGTACATCGCCAGGTCCAGCTCCAGCCCGTCCGGAAGCTCCACCTCGGAGCTCGCCGCCACGCGCGCCACGGCCTCCCCGTCCTGCACCACCAGCACCGAGCACCGCCCCACGCCCAGGATCTCCGACGTCCGCGACGTCACCAGGTGAAACATCTCGTCCGCCGTGACCACGCGGTTCAGCTCGCGGATCAGGTCGATGGCCTGCAGCCGCATCCGGGCCGCCTCGCGGGCGCGCTTGAGGTCGCGGTTGCGCCGCACGTGGCTTTCCACGCGGGCCAGCAGTTCGTCCAGGCGAAAGGGCTTGGTCAGAAAGTCCACCGCGCCGTCGCGCAGCGCGCTCACGGGGAGGGCCCCGTCGTTGGTGGCGGTGATCAGGACGACGGGGATGTCGACGAAGCGGGGGTCCAGCCGCAGGGCGCGCAGCACCTCCAGCCCGCTCATTTCGGGCATCATCACGTCCAGCAGCAGCAGGTCCGGCGTTTCTTCACACTGCTCCAGCAGGTCCAGCACGCCGCGGCCGCTCACGGCCGTGCGGACGTTGTAGCCGGTGACCTTCAGCGCGCGATCGAGGCCCTGCAGAATGGACGGGTTGTCATCGGCGACAAAAACGGTGGCGGGACTGTCGTTCATCGGGTGCGGCGGTCGGTGCGCCGGCGCGCGGGGGCCGGGCGGATGAATTCCTGCAAGCGGGGCCCGCGCGCGGCGGGCTCGGCCAGATGTCGGGATTGGATCGGCGCCCGGGTGCCGGGCAGCGGGCGGCGCTCCCCGGCCCGCCCCCGAACGGGGGATGCGGGCCGCACCATTGCGCAGGGCAAGAGCCGGACCATGCAACGTGCAGCCGTGACGCCAGACAGCGCCTTGTGGAACCGATTGCGGACCCGTACCCGATGAGGCATGCTCGCCACGCCGGTGCACCAGGTGTGTCCCATCTCTGTCCCGGTCCGTTTCCTGCGCCCCGGCGTAAACGGGGACCGGAGGGTCCGCCGCAAACCTGACACCCGTACCATCCGCAGCGTTGCCCTTCGCCCGCCGCCCGCGTTCCGCCCGCCCCCTTTTCGTCCTGATGGTGCTCGCCGCCGCGGCGGTGCTGGCCGCCTGCCGCGAAGAGGCGTCGCCCTGGGCGCGCGAGCGCGTGCCGCGCATGCCCCTGCGCGAGAAGGTGGCGCAGATGGTGGCGCCCGCCGTCTACGTGGGCGCGGACGCGCGGCCCGGGCAGGACACCCTCCTCGCGCGGCGGCTGGCGGTGGAGGGCGTGGGCGGCATCCGCCTTCTCCCCGGCTCCGCCCAGGTGGCGAAGCGCCGGGTGGCACTGCTGCAGCGCACGGCGCGCCGCCCGCTGCTGGTCATCGCGGACCTGGACCGCGGCGTGGGCGGCGCGCTGCAGGGCGCGGAGGAGCTGCCGCCCCCCGCCAGCCTCGGCGCGCTGGACGACGAGGCGGTCGAGCGGATCGCCACGCGCGCGGCGCGGGGGGCGCGGGAGGTCGGCATCAACTTCGGCCTCCTTTCCGCGCCCTCCTTTCCCTACGCGTCACCGCTCCCCGGCCCCGGCGGCCCGCGGGCGGAGCGCGCCTTCGCCGACTACGCGGCGGGGCTGGTGGACGCGGGGCTCGTGGTCGGCGTCCGCGCGCTGTCGCCGGGACCGGAGCAGGCGGACAGCACGCCGCGGGTGCTCCCCTGGGACCGCGCCGCGGTGGAGGCGCTGCAGCTGGACCTGCTGCGCACCCTGCTGGAGCGCGGCGTCGGCGGGGTGAAGCCGGCCTCCGTCGCCATCCCCTCGCTCACGCGCGACTCCGTGCCGCTGCCCGACAATCCCGTCTTCGTGACGGGCATCCTGCGGCGCGATTTGGGCTTCGACGGGCTGGTGATCGAGGACCTTTCCCCGCCCGCGCCCCTCGTCCTGCGCTACGGCCCCGGCGAGGCGGCCGTCCGCGCCGTCGCCGCGGGCGCGGACCTGCTGGTGGGCGTGGAGGACCCGCGCATCGCCATCGACGCCATCGTCCAGGCGGTGGAGAGCGGGCGAATTTCGCGGGAGATGATCGACGCCGCCGTGAACCGCCTCTTCACCGCCAAGGAAGAGCTGGGGCTGGGGATGGGGCCCGGCGCGGAAGGCGGGGAGGCGGACGCCCCGCGTCCGCCGGAGGGCGCCGACACGCTGGCCGCCGCCGCGCACCGCGCCGCGCTGACCGTGCTCGGCCGCCCTCCGCGCGAGGCGCTGCGCGGATGCCGCCGGACCGTGCTGGTGACGGAGCGGGGCGTCGCGGCGACCGCCCTTTCCGCCGCGCTCACGGCCCGGATTCCCGGCCTGCTGCACCTGCAGACGAACCGCCTGCCGCGCCGCGGTCCGCTGGTGACGCCGCGAGTCCCCTTTGCCGGGGCGGACGCGGACTGCGTGGTCGCCGCCGCGTTCCCGGAGCGGCGGCCGGCGCTGGTGGAGCGCGTGGTCCCCGCGCTCCCGCAGCCGGACTCCGCCGCGCGCGACACCCTCCCCGCGACGCGGCTGGCCGTGCTGCGCCGGGACACGACCGCGCGGCGCATCATCTGGATCGACTTCTTTCCCCCCGTGGACGCGCCCGCCCCCTCCACCACCACGCTGGTCCTCGCCCGTGGCACGAGCGACGTGGCGCAGCGCGCCGCCGCCGCGGCGCTGATGGATTCCACCCCGTCGCGGCTGCCGCCGGGGACCGCCTGGCCCCCCGCGCGCACGCTGCGCCTCGCCACGCCGGACTCCGTGGGCATGCGCGCGGACTCGCTGGACCGCATCGACACCGTCATTCGCCAGGCCATCGCCGACACCGTCTTCACCGCGGCGGCGGTCGCCATCGGGCGCCGCGGGAGACTGGTGAAGCTGCAGGGGTACGGGCGCACGGGCGGACAGCCTGTGGACCCGCGGTCGACGCTCTTCGACATCGCGTCGCTCTCCAAGGTCGTCGGCACCACGGGGGCGGTGATGGCGCTGGTGGACGACCGGAAGATCGACGTCGGCGCGCCCGTCCGCCGCTACGTCCCCGCCTTTCGCGGCGAGGGGCGCGGCGACGTCACCGTCCGGCACCTGCTGACCCACACCCCCGGCCTTCCCGCGGGCGACTGGCTGTTCGGCAGCGCGTCGTCGCCGGAGCAGGCGCTGCGGCAGGTGCTGCGCAGGGACCTGGTGACGCCGCCGGGGGAGCGGATGGTCTACAGCGACTTCGGGATGATCGTGATGGCGGAGGCCGTGCGCCGCGCCGCGGAGGAGCCGATGGACCGTTTCCTGGCGCGCCGCGTCTTTGGCCCGCTGGGGATGACGAACACCTTCTACCTGCCCCAGGCGGAGCTGCAGCCGCGCACGGTGCCCACCGCCACGCCCGAGTCGCGGCGGCCGTACGACATCGACGCGGTGGTGCACGACGGGAACGCGTACCGGCTGGGGGGCGTGGCCGGGCCC
>DATABT010000906.1:0-6447 GCA_036259455.1 Longimicrobium sp.
CCCCGGGCGCCCGCGCCGCGACCCCCTCCTCCGCCATCTGGCCGTCCTCGGCATCCATGGACTCGGCGGATGGCGTGCCCTGCACGATGGTCATCCCCTCCGGCTGCCGGAACGCCCCGGCCGCCGCCGCGATCCCCGCGATCACGAGCAGCACCCCGCCCCCGATGACGACCCGCTCCTTCGACGGGCCGCGCTTCTTCGAATCGAAGGCCCGCTTCCAGTCCCACGTCATGGCTGAACTCCGTGGACGTGCATTGTCGATCGGAATCATTCGATTCCCATATAAAAAGACCGGCCCCCGACAGAGTCAACGAAGTCGCGCGAAAAACGCCGCCGACTCCGCCCATCCCATCGTGAGGCCGATGTCCCCTATTCCCTATTCCCTATTCCCTATTCCCTATTCCCTAGCCCTATTCTCCCCCGGCCGGAGGCGAGATCTCGACCTCGAAGGTGATCCGCGTGTCGGTGGCCAGCGACGCGATCACCGAGCAGTACCGGTCGAACGAAAGCTGCACCGCGCGCTCCACGTGCTCGCGCGAAGAATCCGCCGACACGCGATACGTCATGTGCACGTCCGTAAGCCGCCGCGGATGGTCCGCCGCGCGCGAAAAGCGCACGGATACGCTGGCGGCCGTGGGCGGCGTGCGGCGCTTTTCGAGGTAGTCCACCACGTCGATGGCGCTGCACGAGGCAATGCTCACCACCAGGGCATCCACCGGGCTGGGCGCCTGCTCCCGCTTGCCGTCGACGAGCATCGTCGGCTGGCCGGGCGCGCCGCCGCGCCAGCGCATTCCGCCCTCCCACTCCACCTCGATCGGATATTCAACGGGCACTCCGTCCGGCATGTGCTCCTCCAGTCTGGCATGATGGCGAGCGCCCGCCCCGGACGTGGGGGCGGGCGCTCGATGGACGTGGATCGTCCCGGCCGCTCAGTACGTGTCGGGCGGCGGCGGGTCGCGCGGCTTGGTGCGGTTGGTGGCGGAGATGATGCCGATGCCGACCAGCACGATCACCCCCACCGCGATCCACGTCGTCGGTACGCCCAGCAGGCTGGCCGCGATCGCCAGCCCGACGACCAGGACGATAAAGCCGATCAGGTATGTTCCGAAAGACGACATGCGGGTTCCTCCGGCTTGGGTTTCGCGCGCCCTTCGATGCAGAAGCGGTGCCGTACGACGGGAAAGGCCGGCTCGAGAAGGGGAGATCCCGGTTCTCCCCGCCTCTCGCTTTCCCTCCGCGCGACGCTGCATGAAATCAGGATCCCCCGGACACGGCCATTCAGCTGCAACCCCCTTGGTCAATCAGCGGGATGCGGATAGATTCACGCCTTCCTTCCGCGATCACTCCGCCGCTTCTGGCAGCATTCCCCCGATTCGATGAGCCGTATCCACCGCCTCGCGGCGCTCTTTGCGCTTGCCACCGCTGCCGCCTGCGCCGATGCGCCGGGCGCCTTCGGGCCCGTCTCCCTCCCCCAGCCGGAGCCGCCGCTGGCCGCCCTGCAGTGCACCGTCACCGTCGCGCGTGGCGACATGCGCTGCGGCGCGGGTACGCCCGGCGGGGTGATGGGGGACCTGCTGATCGGCGGGCAGGGCACGTACGTGCAGCTGCGCTCCGCCAACGGGCGTTACGACAGCCTGACCCAGGTGTTCACGCTGGACGTGACGATGCAGAACCTGCTGGGCCAGCCCGTGGGCACGGAAGACGGGACGACGCCCACGGGCATCCGCATCTTCTTCCACACCCCGCCGGCGGCCTCCGCCGGCAGCGGGACGATCGAGGTGAAGAACCCGGACGGCACCGGCATCTTTACCGAGGCCGGGCAGCCGTACTTCGAGTATCCCGAGGTGCTGGCGGCGTACGAGCGCACCGCGCCCAGGCCGTGGGAGTGGAACGTGCCGCTGGGCGTAGAGTCGTTTCACTTCGCCGTGTACGTCTCTGCCCGCGTGCCCAACGAGCAGGGCGTGCTGCGCTGGACGCGCGAGCAGGGCGACGTGGTGTCGCGCGACGTGTTCACCGTCTGGGGCACCGGGCCCAACGACATCTGGGCCGCCGGCAGCGGCGTGATGATGTACAACAACGGCACCCGCTGGGTCGTAATCCCGGGCGACTGGAAGGGCGTCGCCGAAATCCACGGCAGCGGCACGAACGACGTGTGGGCGGTGGGCGGCGGATACGGCGAGATCCACCACTTCGACGGGCGGCGGTGGAGCCTGGTGCCGGCCCTCAACGAGAACTGGAGCAACGTGTGGGCACAGTCCCCTGCCAACGCCTACGTGGTGGGCGGCGCGTGGGGGAACGTGATCCGCTGGAACGGCTCGGGGTGGGACACGGTCTTTCCGGCGGTGGACCGCCGCAGGTTCTGGGACGTGTGGGGTTTCGCGGCCAACGACGTGTACCTTACCGGCGGCTGGTGGAACACCGCGGCCCAGCGCTACGACAACTTCATGTGGCACTGGAACGGCACCGCGTGGGACAGCACGGCGTTCGAGCCGGGCACGGGCGTGGGCACCCTCTGGGGGACCTCGCCCACCAACCTGTACGGCCTGGGCGGGGGCGGGGTGATGCGCTACGACGGCACCTCGTGGACGCAGGTGGCCACGACCCCGTACGGGCTGCGCGAGATCTGGGGCTCGGGCCCCGACGACGTGTGGGCGGTGGGCGGCGGATACCACAACGGCGGCCCGGAGGGGACCGTGCTGCACTACGACGGCGTGTCGTGGTCGGAGGTGCAGACCGGCGCGCCGGCCACCGTCGCCGGCGTGTACGCGCCCAACCCCGACAAGGTGTACCTGGTCGGCTACCGGGGAATGATCCACAAGCGCTCCGGCGGCCAGTGGGTGGCGGAGACCAGCGCCCGGCAGGACTACATCGGCGGCCTGGCGACGGTGTCGGAGACGGACGTGATCACCGCGCA
The DNA here is from genome assembly GCA_036259455.1 of Longimicrobium sp. GTDB lineage: Bacteria > Gemmatimonadota > Gemmatimonadetes > Longimicrobiales > Longimicrobiaceae > Longimicrobium. The sequence continues at coordinate 2,915 of DATABT010000906.1, forward strand.
GTGCGGCGGGCTCAGGCGCAACACGGGCCCGGGCGGCGGCTGGCAGACCCTGTACGCCACGGACGACTGCCTGGAGAAGGTGTGGACCACCCCCGGCGCGTCGCAGATCTTCGCGGTGGGCAACGGCACCGGCCAGTGGGGGATGCGCCAGGGCGTCATCGTGCGCTGGGACGGCGCGCAGTGGACCCGCACCGTGCTGCCGAACGTGAGCTACCTGCACGGCGTGTGGGGGCTGGATTCCACCCACGTGTACGCCGTGGGCTACGGAGACGAGATGGGCCAGCAGGTGCCACGCCTGTTCCGCTGGGACGGGAGCACCTGGTCGGAGATCGACACCGGCCAGCCGAGCGGCCAGCTGTTCGGCGTGTGGGGCACCTCGCCCGACGACCTGTGGGTGGTGGGCCACATGGTGCTGCACTGGGACGGCGTGCGGTGGGACCGCAAGTTCGTGCACGAGTGGTCCGACGGCTGGACCGACGTGTGGGGCACGGGCCCCGACAACGTGTTCCTGGCCGGCGGCCGCGTGGCGCGCTGGGACGGCACCCGGTGGAGCAGCATCTACCCGCGGCTCAACTACCAGGGCAGCGGCGTGTGGGGAAGCGGCCCCAGCGACGTGTACGTGGTGGGCTCGCAGACGCTGCACTGGAACGGAACTTCGTGGACCGAGGTCAACATCGAGACCGGCTCGTCCCTGGCCGACATCGGCGGCGTGAACGGGCGGCACGTGTGGGCCGTGGGCGCGGGCGGCGCCATCATGCGCGGCCGCCGGTAACGGCATGAACGCGGCGTACGCGGAGTAGGAAGAGAGTACGCAGGGGACCTCGAAGCCTCTGCGTACTCTCCTTTCCGCTCTGCGCACTCTGCGTTCAATCTTCTCAGCCCAGGCGCGGCAGGTGCTTGGCCGCGAGCGCTTCCATCCACCCATGGATGCGGCCGTTGGACGCCAGGACGCGGCCGGTGTGCAGCGGCGGCTCCGCGTCGCCCGGCCAGCCGGCCACCCGGCCGCCGGCCTCTTCGACGAGCAGCATCCCCGCGGCCACGTCCCACGGCGCCAGGCCGATCTCGAAGAAGCCCTCCACCCGTCCCGCGGCCACGAACGCCAGGTCCAGCGCCGCGCTCCCCGCCCGGCGCACGTCGCGCGTCCGCCGAATGGCGTCGGCCACGAGCAGCATCCACGCGTCCAGGTCGCCCTTGCCGCTCTTGAACGGAAAGCCGGTCGCCAGCAGCGCGCGGCCGGGGTCGTTCGTGTCCGTGACGCGGATGCGCGCGCCGTTCATCCACGCGCCGCCGCCGCGCGTGGCTTGATAGACCTCGCCCAGTACGGGCGCGTGGATGACGGCGGCCGCCATCCCCCGCTCGTCCGCGAAGCCGATGCTCACGCAGACGAAGGGATGGCCGTGGATGAAGTTCGTCGTTCCGTCGATGGGGTCCACGTACCAGCGCCGCCCCTCGTGCACGCGCTCAGAGGAGAGTTCCTCGCCCACGATGCGGTCGTGCGGAAAGCGAGTGCGGATGCGCTCCGCCACCGCCCGCTCCGCCGCCTCGTCGACGGCGGTGACGAGGTCGGCGCGGCCTTTCTCGCGCACCTGATCGGCCCCGCCGCGGGCGCGGATGAGCTCCGCCGCGGCGAACGCCGCGGCAAGCGCCGTTTGCAGCTCCGCCGCGTGCGGCGCCGTTTCGTTCACCATCCCGGAACTCCCGTCGTCCGCCCGCGGTAGCAGAGCGCCTTGTGCGCCGCCCTGCGCGGCGGTGGCGCGGGGCGAGGGCAAGGTGTACATTGCCCCGTCTTCACGCAAGAAAGCACCCCGGCATTCACTTGCAGCCAGCCTCGCGGCCCCCCGCCGCGGACGCGCGCGTTCACCGGCGCGCAGGCCAGAACCATCCACCGTAACCGGCATGAGCAAGCACCCCTCCCAGGCGTACGCAGGCGGCGGCCCCGCTCCGCACGCCTCGACGGACACCGGATTCTTCGGCCATCCGCGCGGGCTGTCCACACTGTTCTTTACGGAGATGTGGGAGCGCTTCTCGTACTACGGGCTGCGCCCCCTGCTGGTGCTGTTCATGGCGGCCGCGCTGGCGGACGGCGGGTTCGGCTTCGAGCGCGGCCAGGCGTCGGCCATCGTGGGCATCTACGGGTCGCTGGTGTACCTGGCGTCGCTGCCGGGCGGGTGGGTGGCGGACCGGCTGCTGGGGCTGCGGCGCGCCATCTGGTGGGGCGCCGTGCTCATCACGGCGGGGCACTTTTCCATCGCCCTGTCCGGCCTGGCCGGGCAGGGCACGGCGGGCAAGATCTGCTTTTTCCTGGGGCTGCTGCTCATCGTCTGCGGCACGGGGCTGCTCAAGCCCAACATCAGCGCCATCGTGGGCGACCTGTACCCCGAGGGCGGGGCGCGGCGCGACGCGGGCTTCTCCATCTTCTACATGGGGATCAACCTGGGCGCCTTCTTCGGGCAGCTGATCACGGGTTTTCTGGGTGAGCAGGTGGGCTGGCACTACGGCTTCGGCGCCGCGGGCGTGGGCATGCTCATCGGCCTGGTGCTGTACACCGTCCGCGCGCAGGCCACCCTGGGCGACATCGGCATGGAGCCCGACCGGCACCCCGACCCCGCGGTGCAGCGCCGGCAGGAGTCGCAGGTCAAGGCGATGCTGTGGGGGCTGGGCGCGCTGATCGTCCTGTTCTTCGTTCTGGCCGCCATGGGCCTGCTGGACCTGGACGCGCAGCGGATCGGCCAGTACATGACGTACGTGCTGGTGGGCACCGCGCTGGTGTACTTCGCCTACATCTTTATCTTCGGCGAGCTGAACGGGGACGAGAAGAAGCGGGTGCTGGTCATCGTGGTGCTGTTCGTGTTCGCCGCGATCTTCTGGTCCGCCTTCGAGCAGGCGCCCACGTCGCTGAACCTGTTCGCCCGCGACTTCACCGACCGCACCGTGGGCGACTTCGAGATCCCGGCCACCTGGTTCCAGTCCGTCAACTCGTTCTTCGTCATCATCCTGGCGCCGGTGTTCGCCGCGCTGTGGGTCACGCTGGCGCGCCGCCGCGGAGATCTTTCCAGCCCCGCGAAGTTCGCGGCCGGCCTGTTCTTCGCCGGCCTGGGCTTCGCCATGATGATCCTTGCCGCCAACCGCGTGGTGGCCAGCGACGGAAACCTGCTGGTAGCCCCCTGGTGGCTGGTGGGCAGCTACTTCTTTCAGACGGTGGGCGAACTGTGCCTGAGCCCGGTGGGCCTGTCGTCCATGACCAAGCTGTCGCCCCGCAAGTACGTGGGGCAGATGATGGGGATCTGGTTCCTGGCGTCGTCGGTGGGAACGCTGATCGGCGGCCTTGTGGGCGGACACGTGGACCCCGAGAACCTGGAGCAGATGCCCCGGCTGTTCACCACGACCACGCTGTCGCTGTTCCTCGCCGCCGCCCTGCTGGCCGCGCTGATCGTCCCCATCCGCCGCATGATGCAGGAAAAGCCGGCCGCGAACGCCTGACCGACGGTTCTGGTGGATGAACGAAGCGCCGCGCACCCGGACGGGCGCGCGGC
>DATABT010000907.1:0-7122 GCA_036259455.1 Longimicrobium sp.
CGACCGAAGGACCTTGCCGGCAAAGCGATGGGCTCGCCTCGGGGCGAGGGACTGGGACTTCGCTTCGCGGACAAGGTCCTTCGGTCGCCGCCGGGAGCGTGGTGCACCCATGGAGTTCCGTGAGGGCGCTTCCTCGGGATGACCTCACCCGCTTCTCGGTGGATGAATCCTTGAACACGCTCTCAGGAAATCATCATGATCACCGTGTTTTCCTTATCCAGTATGCGACCTGAACCGGCTGGACCTGGATGATGCAGCGGGACGGAAAACAGCAGCGGAACAGAGAGAGTCCGCTCCTCTGTTCCGCTGGCTGTTGTCTATCCTCCGTACCCCTGCCTGCCGTTCGTCCTTACCAGATGCGGACGGGGTTGGCGCGCACCATCGGATCGGTAGGCTGGCAGCCGAAGGCCTGCGCGAACTCGGGCATGTTGCTCACCGGCCCCATCGCGCGGAAGCGGCGGGGCGAGTGCGGGTCCGTCTGCACCTGCACGCGCATGGCCTCGTCGCGCGTGAGGCCGCGCCACGCCTGCGCAAAGGAGAGGAAGAAGCGCTGCTCCGGCGTAAACCCGTCCACGGGCGTGCGGGGGCCGTTCCCCAGCGCGCGCTGCAGCCCGGCGTACGCCACGATCAGCCCGCCCAGGTCGCCGATGTTCTCGCCCAGCGTCAGCTCCCCGTTCACGTGCAGGCTGTCCACCGCAACGTAGGCGTTGTACTGCTCCACCAGCGCCTGCGAGCGGCGCGCGAACTCGGCCTTGTCCTCCGCCGTCCACCAGTCGGCAAAGTTGCCCTGCGCATCGAACTGGCTTCCCTGGTCGTCGAAGCCGTGCATGATCTCGTGGCCGATGATGGCGCCCATGGCCCCGTAGTTCACCGCGTCGTCCGCGTCGGGATCGAAGAACGGCGGCTGCATGATGCCGGCGGGGAACACGATCTCGTTGCGCAGCGGGTTGTAGTACGCGTTCACCGTCTGCGGCGTCATGGCCCAGTCGCGGCGGTCCACCTGCTGCCCCACGCGGCCGAACTGGCGCCGCGCCTCGAACGCCGCCGCGCGCCGCACGTTGCCGAAGTAGTCGCCCGCCTGGATGTCCAGCGCCGAGTAGTCGCGCCAGGCGTCGGGGTAGCCGATCTTTGGATCGAAGGTGGCCAGCTTGGCCAGCGCCCGCTCGCGCGTTTCCGGCCCCATCCACTCCAGCGTGCCCAGGCGGTCGCGCAGTGCCGCGCGGATGTTCTCGATCATGGCCATCGCCCGCGCCTTGGCCTCGGGCGGAAAGGCCTCGGCCACGTACAGCTGCCCCAGCGCCTCGCCCACCAGCCCGTCCACGGCGCCGCGGGCCCGCTTCCACCGCGGCTGCATTTGCGGCGTGCCCTGCAGCACCGTGCCGTAGAAGCGAAAGCTCTCGCGCTCGAACTCCGGGCTCAGGTACCCCGCCGCGCCCCGCAGCAGGTGCCAGCGCAGGTAGGCCTTCCAGTCATCGACCGGCACGTCCGTCATCATGTTCTCCACCTCCGCGAAGAACGCGCGGTGGGGAAACGAGAAGCGCTCCGCCTGCACGCCGATCCCCTGCAGGTACCGCGTCCAGCTGAAGTGCGGGGTGACCGCCTCCGCCTCGGCGGGCGTCGTCGGGTTGTAGAAGTTCATCGGGTTGCGCAGTTCCACGGCGCCCAGCGAGGCCCGCGCCAGCCGCGTCTCCATCTCCATCACCCGCTCCGCCTGCGCCCGCGCCGCGTCGGCCGGCGTGCCCGCCATGGCGAGCATGCTGGCGATGTGCTCCACGTACTGCCGGCGAATCTGCACCGAGCGCTCGTCCTCGCGCAGGTAGTAGTCCTTCTCCGGCAGCCCAAGGCCGCCCTGGAACACGTACAGCATGTAGACGGAGCTGTTGCGCATGTCCGCCTCCACGCCGGCGCTGAACAGCGGCGACATTCCCCGGGCGTGGTAGTCGATCAGCAGCGCCTGCAGGGCGTCCGCGCTGCGCAGCGCGTCGATGCGGGCCAGGTCCGGCTGGATGGGCCGCGCGCCCAGCTCCGCCAGCCGCGCGGTGTCCATGGCGGCCGCGTACAGGTCGCCCACCTTCTGCTGCACGCTGCCGCGGGGCGCGTTGGCGCGGGCCGCCTCTTCCAGAATGCGGTGCAGCAGCTCGTCGTTGCGCTCCACCAGCTCGCTCCCCGTGCTCCACGAGCTGCGGTCGGCGGGAATGGTGTTGCGCGCCAGCCAGCCGCCGTTGGCGTACTGGTAAAAGTCCACGCAGGCGCGGGCGCTCTCGTCCAGGTTGCGCCGGTCGATGCCGCTCGTGTTGGTCACGAACGCGGGGTTCGAGGGCGACTGCGCCGGCAGGAGCACGGGAGCGCCGCACAGCGCCAGCGCGCACGCCGGCGCCAGGACGGTCTTGATGGATGTCATACGATGGATGGTGGATGGATCGGGTGATCGGGGGGACCGGACGGATAGAACGTATGTCGCGCGCCTCCCGCGGTACAGTCCCGCGGGATGGATGGCTTCGACACGGGGCCGCGCGAAGGATGCGGAGGAAAAGAAAAGAGGACGCGGAAGGGCTCGATGCCGTCTCCGCGTCCTCTCGTACTTGCTCCGTGTCCTCCGCGTGATCAGCGGCTGTTGAGCGCGAAGGAGAGGCCTTCCAGCTCCAGCGTGACGTCCACGTTCTTGAGCGCGACCCCGCGCGGCACCTTGAGCCGCGCCGGCGCGAAGTTCAGGATGCCGCGAACGCCCGCCTTCACCAGCCGGTCCGTCACCTGCTGCGCCGCGTCCGCCGGCACCGCCACGATGGCCATGTCGATCTCCTCCGCACGCACCAGCGCGTCGATCTCCTCGTCCCCGTGAATGCACAGCCCGCCCCACTGCGTTCCCACCTTGCGGGGGTCGGAGTCGAACACCGCGCGGATGTGAAAGCCGCGCGCCTCGAAATCGCGGTAGCTGAACAGCGCCGAGCCCAGCTTGCCCGCGCCCACCAGCGCCACGCGCCAGGTGCTCTGCAGCCCCAGGATGCTGCGGATGCGCGAGAGCAGCTCCTGCACCGAGTAACCAAGCCCCCGCTTGCCGAACGAGCCGAAGAGCGAGAGGTCCTTGCGCACCTGGGCGCTGGTGGTGCCGCCGCGCTCCGCCAGTTCCCCGCTGGAGATGGTTTCGGCGCCCGCGGCATCCGCTTCCTGCAGCAGGCGAAGGTACAGCGAAAGCCGGCGCACCGCCGACTCGGAGATCTTCTTCATACAGCCACTCGGAACCCACTCCCGCGGGCCGGCGTGCTCCGCCGCCCAGCCTTGTGAAATTCTTCACAAGATAGGAGCGAGGGAGCCGAGCGTCAACTCATCCCGAATCCGCCAGCTCCAAGGCCCACTTTCCGCCACAGCCTGCGAAACGGCGGTCCGGTCGCCATGCTTTACGAATGGACAGACCGACCGTATACATTGAGACGAGCATCGTCAGCTACCTTGCCGCGCACCCCAGCCGTGACCCGGTCACCCTGCGCAACCAGCAGCTGACGCACCGTTGGTGGACCGAGCGCCGCCATCAGTACGCGCTGTTCACCTCGCCGCTTGCGCTTGCTGAAGCCGGTAAGGGCGACGCTGCGATTGCGAGGCCGAGTCGCTCTCCTCGCGCCGCTGGCGTTGCTCCCCATCACGGAGGGTGCACGTGGGCTCGCGAACGATTTGCTCGAGCGAGTTCCGCTTGCGACGCGCGCGGAGGCGGACGCGGTGCACATCGCCACGTGCGCAGAGCAGGCAATGGGTTACCTTCTGACGTGGGACGGCAAGCACATCGCCAACCCTCGTTTGCATCCCGAATCCACCGGGTCTGCGCGTCATGGGGTACCGGATGCCTGAACTCTGCACGCCCGCCGCACTCATGGAGAATCAGGCCATGCGCGAGGATCCCGTTCTGGAGGAACTTCACCAGATCCGGCGAGACCTCCTGTCCGAGTTCAACGGCGACATGGATGCCTTCTACCGGCACCTGAAGTCGATCGAAGAAGATGAGCGGAAGCGGGGGCGGGTCGTCATCGACCGGTCACAACACGCGCGGCGGGCGTCGGACGCCGCCTGGGAGGTTACGCGGCTCTCGATCCAGTGGGTGTCACCCGGAGTGATCACTTCGAGAGTTTGCAGTTCCAAATCGAGAGGGGGACGCCGGCGCGGCGTCCCCCTCGTGTTATCCAGGTACGTCCCCAGCCGACAGCGGGGTGATCACATCTCGACGTCTTCGCTCCTTTTGCGCAACGCGTGAGCAAGCTCCACGAAGCGCTCCGGAGGGAAGGATTCCGGGCGGGACTGCAGGTCCATGCCCACCTCGCGCCCCAGCGCCTCCACCTCCTGCACCGAGAGGCCGTACGCGTCGCGGAGGATGCGCTGGAACTGCTTGCGGCGCTGGCCGAACGCGGCGCGCGTCAGCCGTCGCAGGGCGCGCTCGTCCTCCGGCGACACGCGCGGCGGATCGTGCGGGACGATGCGGATGACCGACGACTCCACGTCGGGGATGGGCCGGAACGACTTGCGGCCCACGTTCATCACCCGCTCCGCGTCGGCGACGGCGCGCACGCCCACGGCCAGCGCGCCGTACGTCTTGTTCCCCGCGTCCGCCAGGATGCGGTCCGCCACCTCCTTCTGCACCATCAGCACGATCTCGCGCGGGCGGGGGCGGCGCTCCAGCAGGCCGAAGAGGATGGGCGTGGTGATGTTGTAGGGGATGTTGCCGATCACCTTGAGGCGCGCGGGGTCCGACGTCACCTCCTCCAGCGGCACCTGCAGCACGTCCCGGTGGATCACCCGCACCCGCTCGTTCCCCGCGAACTCCTCCGCCAGCCGCCGCGCCAGCTCGTCGTCCAGTTCCACCAGCGTGAGCCGCCCCGCGCGCTCCGCCAGGTGTCGGGTGAGCGCGCCCTGCCCCGGGCCGATCTCCATCACCTCGTCGCCGGGCGAGGGATCGAGCGCGTCCACGATCCTGCGCTGGGCGTTGGGATCGATGAGGAAGTTCTGCCCCAGCGAGCGCTTGGCGCGGGGCGGGCGGCCGGAATCGGCGGGACGGGGCGGCACGTCAGAAGCGGACGACCAGGGCCGTCCGGTCGTCGGGGGGCACGTGGGTGGCCTCGCCCGCGCGGTCGAACAGGCGCTCGATGATGGTTTCGGGGTCGTCCGCGCGCAGGCGCACCGCCTCGTCCACCAGCACGCGCTCGCCCTCGATCTCCCCCGCGTCCAGCGCGTCGGAAAGGCCGTCGGTGAAGAGGAAGAGCAGGTCTTCGCCCGCGCTCCAGTCCACCGTGATCTCGCCGTAGGTGTCGCGGTCCACGATGCCGAAGGGCGGGTCCGTCGCGTCCAGCCGCTGCGCCCGGCCCGCGGCGGTAATGCGGAAGGCGTGGCCGTGGCCGGCGTTGGAGTACGCCAGCGTCCCCGCCGCGGGATCGATCACGCCGTAGAACAGGGTGAGGTACATCTCCGTGTTCTCCAGCTCGTCGATGACCGCGCGATGCGTGCGGTGCAGCACCTGGCTCGGCGGATCGCCCTCGGACGCATGGATGGCCGCGGCGCTGATCGTCAGCGCCATGATGAGCGCCGCGCCGAACCCGTGGCTGCTCACGTCGCCGATCAGCACGCCCAGGCGGTTGTTCGGCAGGCGGAAGAGATGGTAGAAGTCGCCGCCCACGGACTCCGCGGGAACGCATCGCCCCGCCACCTGCGCGTAGTCGGCGAACCCCTCCAGCGGGGGAAGGAGCTTGAGCTGGAGATCGTGCGCCAGCTCCAGCTCGCGGACCAGGCGCTCCTGCCGCAGGCTCTCCGCGATGAGCCGGTTGTTCTCCACCGCGGCGCCGATCTGGCTGGCGATGGCGGAGAGCAGCTTCATGTCGCCCGCGCTGAACCCGTCGTTGCCGCCGCGGCCGATGAGGTTGATGACGCCCACGGCGCGCGCCTCGCCCTCCGGGGGCGTGTAGCTGACGGGGACGGAGAGGAACGAGCCGAGCTGCCGCTCGCGAGGCGGGCAGTCGTCGCGCTGGTACTCCTCGCCCGGGGCCAGGATCACCGCGCGCCCTTCGCGGAAGACGGCGGCGGTGATGGAGCAGGGGTCGTCCACGTCCACGGGGCGCGTCTGCCCGTCGCCCCCTTCCACCGCGGCCAGGTACAGCTCGCGGCGGTCGGGGTCGTGCACCCACAGGGAGGCACGCTTGGCGCCCAGGATCCCCGCCACCTCCCCCAGGATGGTGCGCGACGCCTCTTCCAGCGAGATGATGGAGCCCAGGATCTCGCTGATGGAGTACAGGAGCGTGATCTCCTCGTACCGCTCGGCGATCTCGCGGCTGAAGGAGCGCATCTCCTCGTCGTGGCGCGCCACGCGGGCCAGGGTGGCACCCAGGAAGCGCGCCGCGCCGAGCGCCTCGTCCTCCGGCGCGCCGGGAATCTCCAGCCGCAGGGCAAGGCCGGGAACGTCCACCGCGCCCTCGCCGGGGACGGCGTCGAGGCCGTCCACGCCCACCCAGCCGCCGGCGCCGTCGCCCTGCCACACGCGCACGCCCTCCCATGCCCGGCGAAGGTCGCCGAGCACCTCGCGCGCGCTGGCGGGAAGGCGGGGTACGGGGGGAGCGGTCGTAATCACCTCGGGCTCACGGTCCGGAGGCGCGGCGAAGATCGTGCTCGCGGCGCAGCACCATCCGCACGGAGTTTCCGGGCGGGCTGTACTGCACCTCGTCCATCAGCTCGCGGATGAGAAAGATGCCGCGGCCGCCGGGGCGGTCCAGATTCTCGGGGAGCGTGGGGTCGGGGACGGTGCCGTCATCGAACCCCTCGCCCTCGTCGTGCACGTGCAGGGCCACGGCCTGCGACGACAGCTCCACTTCCACGCGGACGCGTTTTTCGGGGTCGCCGCCGTTGCCGTAGATCATGGCGTTGGCCAGCGCCTCGGCCACGCCCACGCGAAAGTTGAGGTTGAGCCGCGAGCCGTTGAAGTCGTACGCCCGCAGCCGGTCCACCAGGTAGGCCACGGCGGTCTCGATCACGCGCGGGTCGCTGGGAAGCTCCAGCACGAACGCGCAGGCGTCGCCGGCGGCGGGGGATGCGGACATCCCGGTCAGCGGGGTCCCCCGCGCGGGGCGCGGGCACGGGCGGGTGAGAACAGGCTCA
>DATABT010000908.1:0-11042 GCA_036259455.1 Longimicrobium sp.
CCGGATCACCAGCACGGGTGAGTAGATTTCTCAGTCGGCGCCATGGGAATCCTGCACGGGCTGAGTTCGGTGCAGGCGCCTCCTTCGAAATGACGGTTCGGCGTCGGGTCTGTTTACCTGCAACAAAATCGACGAAGAACCCATTTTTTGAAGAAAATCTGTCCCTCGGAACGTGCGGCGAATAGTTTGCATAAGGCCGCCGCGCTTCTGCCTTACGCCCATCCTGTCCATGACCGTACGACTGGTTCTATACGTCGCGGGCGACACGCCCCGCAGCCGGTCCGCCCGGGCAACCCTGGCCTGGCTGGTGAACGGGGGCGTGGAGGAGCGGGTGGAGGCCACGGTGGTGGACGTGGCGCAGGAGCCGGAGCGCGCCGAAACCGACCGCGTGCTCCTGACCCCCACGCTGCTGCGCCAGCAGCCCCCCCGCACGCGCCGCGTGGTGGGTGACCTGGGCGACCGCGCGCGCGTGGCCGAGGCGCTGGGCCTTTCGGCCGGCACCACCCCCACGGATTCCGGACGATGACCGATTCCACGGGCGCGAGCGCCGCCCCCCAGCCATTTCCCAAGCTCCCCACGGGGATCGAGGGATTCGACGTCATCGCCGAGGGCGGAGTGCCGGCGGGGCGCACCACGCTGGTGGGCGGCACGGCGGGGAGCGGCAAGACCATCTTCGCCGCGCAGTTCCTGGCCGAGGGCATCCGGCAGGGGGAGAAGGGCGTCTTCATCACCTTCGAGGAGAGCCCGGAGGAGCTGTCGCGCAACCTGGTGAGCCTGGGGTGGGACGTGCCCGGGTGGGAGGCGTCGGGCGCGTGGACGTACGTGGACGGCTCGCCGGACGAGGAGGCGTCGGACGTGGTGGGCGAGTTCGACCTGGGGGCGCTGCTGGCCCGCATCACCCGCGCGGTGCGGCAGAGCGGGGCGCGGCGCGTCTCCATCGACGGCGTCAACGCCCTCTTCTCGCGCCTGCCGAACCCGGAGAAGCTGCGCGGCGAGCTGTACCGCGTCTCCCGCGCGCTGCGGGAGCTGGGCGCCACCACGCTGGTCACGGCGGAGCGGCTGGACGACTACGGCGAGGTAAGCCGCTTCGGCATCGAGGAGTTCGTGGCCGACAACGTGGTCCTCCTTCGCAACACGCTGCAGGACGAGCGGCGCCGGCGCACGGTGGAGATCCTGAAGTTCCGCGGCACGGCGCACCAGCGCGGCGAGTTTCCCTTCACCATTGCCCCGGAGCGCGGCGTGGTGGTGCTGCCGCTCTCGGCCATGACGCTCACCCAGCGCTCGTCCACCACCCGCATCTCCTCCGGCATCCCGGAGCTGGACCACATGCTGGGCGGCGGCTACTTCCGCGACAGCATCATCCTGCTTTCCGGCGCCACGGGCACGGGCAAGACGCTCACCGTCACGCACTTCATCGCCGGGGGCGTGGCGGCGGGCGACCGGTGCATGCTCTTCGCCTTCGAGGAGAGCCGCGAGCAGCTGGTGCGCAACGCCCGCAGCTGGGGCTACGACTTCGAGGCCATGGAGCGCGGCGGGCTGCTGCGCATCATCCCCGTCTACCCCCACGCCATGCCGCTGGAAGACCACCTGCTGCGAATGCGGTGGGCCATCCAGGAGTTCAAGCCCCAGCGCGTGGCGGTGGACAGCCTGAGCGCGCTGGAGCGGGTGACCTCGCTGCGCAGCTTCCGCGAGTTCATGCTGGGCCTTACCTCGCTCCTCAAGCACGGCGAGATCGCGGGGATGGTGACGTCCACGGCGCCGAGCATTCTGGGCGGGCACTCGGTGACGGAGAAGCACATCTCCACGCTCACGGACACCATCCTGCTGCTTCGCTACGTGGAGATGAACGGCGAGCTGCGGCGCGGGCTGCTGGTGCTCAAGATGCGCGGCTCGGCGCACGATACCACCATCCGCGAGTACACCATCGACGGCGACGGCCTTCACCTGGGCGTCCCGTTCCACGGCACCAGCGGCATCCTGAGCGGCAACATCACCCACGGGCGCGCGGAGGACGAGGAGGTGGCGCCGGGGGAGGGGCCGGAGCCGGCGGAGGACCTGGAGCCGACATGATCGGGGCCGCGCACGCCGCCGACCTGCGCACGCTGGTCGAGTTCAACGCCGACGGTCTGCTGATCGTCGGCGCGGACGGGCGCGTGCGCTTCGGCAACCCGGCGGCGGCGCGCCTGTTCGGCCGGCCGCTGGAGGAACTGGTCGGGACGGAGCTGGGACTTCCCCTGCTGGACGGCGACACGGCGGAGATCGACGTGGTGCCCCGCGGCGGCCCGCCCGCGACCGTCGAACTGCGCGCCCGGCCGGTGCAGTGGGACGGCACGGGCGCGTACGTGGTCACGCTGCGCGACGTGACGGAGCGGCGGCGCACGGAGGAGCTGGAGCGCGGCCGCATTCGCGCCGACGCGGCGCGGCAGGAGGCGGAGCGCGCCACCCGCCGAGCGGAGTTCCTGGCCCTGGCCAGCGGCGTGCTGAACGCCACGCTGGACGTGCAGACGGTGCTGGACCAGCTGGCGGGGCTGGCCGTCCCCACGCTGGCGGAGCTCGCGCTGGTGCACTGGCGCGGCGAGCAGGGCGAGGCGGCGCAGACGGCGGCCGTGCACGGGCAGGACGCGGGGCAGCGCATTCTGGACGCGCTCCCCCCGCTGGACGCGGAGGGCGGGAGCGCCATGGCGCGCGTCCTTCGCGGCGGACGGGCGGAGTGGCACCCCGGCGGGCCGGCGCCGGCGGACGCGGATCCCGATCCCACCGGCGGGTTTCTGGAGGCGCTGCGGCCGAGTGCGTGGATGGTGGTGCCGCTCTCCGTGCGCGGCCGCGTGCTGGGCGTGCTCACCCTCTGCCGCACGGAGGAGGGGGCGTGCTACGGCGAGTCGGAGGTGGGGCTGGCGGAGGAGCTGGCGCGGCGCGGCGCGCTGGCGGCGGAGAACGCGCGCCTCTTTCGGGCGGCGCAGGCGGCCAGCCGCGCCAAGAGCCAGTTCCTGGCCACCGTGAGCCACGAGATCCGCACGCCCATCAACGCGGTGATGGGGTACGCGGAGCTGCTGGAGCTGGGGCTGGGCGGCCCGCTGACCGCGAAGCAGGCGGAGTACGTCGGCCGCATTCAGGGGAGCAGCCGGCACCTGCTCTCGCTGGTGAACGACGTTCTCGACCTTTCCAGGATCGAGGCGGGGGAGATGGCCGTGCGCAGCGAGCGCCTTCCCCTGCGTGCCACGGCGGACCGGGCGATCGCGCAGGTGGAGCCGCAGGCGCGCGTCAAGGCCATCGACCTGTCGCTGGAATGGAGCTGCCCCGAAGACGACGTCTACGTGGGTGACGAGGACCGGGTGAGCCAGGTGCTCGTCAACCTGCTCTCCAATGCCGTCAAGTTCACGGAGCCCGGCGGATCGGTGACGATGACGTGCAGCGCCGGCGCGGCCGCCCCGCCCACGCTGCCGGAGGAGCGCGAGAGGGTGTGGGTGGCGGTGGAGGTGGCGGATACGGGGATCGGCATTCCGCCGGACAAGCTGGAGGCCGTCTTCGAGCCCTTCATGCAGGTGGACGGCAGCCACACCCGCCGCGAGGGGGGCACCGGCCTGGGCCTGGCGATCAGCCGCCGCCTGGCGCGGCTGATGGGCGGCGACCTGACGGTGGAGAGCACGCCGGGGGAGGGCTCGCGCTTCACCCTCTGGCTGCCCACGACGGGCGTGGCGGACCGGCGCGCGGTGCCCCGGCCGGAGCCCTCGCCCTGGCCCGCCGAGCCGCGCGCCATCCCCGGGCTGGGGGCGCTGGGGCGGCGGCTGGCGGAGGTGGCGGACGAGGTCATCGCGCGCCTGGGCGAGCGGCTGCGCGCGGAGCTGGACGTCCCCGGCATCGAGCGGATGAGCCGCGTGCAGGTGGAAGACCACCTGGCCACCTATCTCATGGACCTGGCGCAGATGATGGTGACGCTGGACGAGGAGGGCGGCGATCCCGCGCTCCTGCGCGACGGCGAGCACATCCAGCGCCTGCTGAGCTGGAAGCATGCCGACCAGCGCGTCCGCCTGGGATGGAGCGCCGCGCAGATGAAGCGCGAGCACGCCCTGCTGGTGGAGGAGGTGGAAGCCGCCGTGCGCGACGCCGTTCTCGGCGACGGCGAGCGGGCCCACGAGGTCCTGCGCCGCCTCCTCGCACACGGCGAGACGGTGAGCATGAGCCGCTTCGCCCGCGCGGGTGAGGTGAGCGGGTGAACGAGTGATGGGGTGAGGTCCGTCGCCGGGCGGATCGAGGTGGGTGAGTAAACCGCGGCTCGAAATGCCACAAGCCCGGTTTCGCGCTCTCTGCGCTCGCGGAACCGGGCTTCGACACCGTGGGCGCTTGCGCGAGATGAGGGCTCCGCTTCGGACTGGCCCGGCCCACGCGTGCAGGTGAAGCCCCGCCGGGCGAGCTCCGCGAGCCCAGGGCGGGGCTTGTGGCATTCATAGCCCCGGGTTTCAACCCGGGGTTTCCGGGGGCACGCGATGCCCCGCGGGTTCACCCGCCCCGGCGACAGGCCCGCCCCTTGCCCCGTTCCTTCGCCCCGCACACCTTCCATCGCAAGGGTTTACGCATTCCAGCGAGTGTTTTGATCATGGCGACCACGTCTTCCAACCCGCCCGTCCACGACCCCGGCGACAAGCCCGCCGGCGGCATGGCGTCCATCCTGAGCTCCGCGAAGCAGCTGGCGAAGGAGAAGGCCCTTGTCCCCGGCGTGAGCGCGTTGCGCGTGCTGAACCAGGACCAGGGCGTGGACTGCCCCGGCTGCGCCTGGCCCGAGGCGGCGCCGGAGGAGCGCTCGGCGTTCGAGTTCTGCGAGAACGGCGCGAAGGCCGTCGCGGCGGAGACGACGAGAAAGCGCGTGACGCCCGAGTTCTTCGCGCGGTACAGCGTGGACGAGCTGGCCGCGCAGAGCGACTACTGGCTGGAGCAGCAGGGTCGCGTGGCGCAGCCCGTCATCCTGCGCGAGGGGAAGCGCCACTTCGAGCCCGTCGGCTGGGACGAGGCGTTCGCCAGGGCCGGCGCCTTTCTGCGCGGCCTGCCCAGCCCGGACGACGCGGCGTTCTACACGTCGGGCCGCACATCCAACGAGGCCGCCTTCCTGTACCAGCTGTTCGGGCGGATGTACGGCACCAACAACTTTCCCGACTGCTCCAACCTCTGCCACGAGTCCAGCGGCGTGGGGCTCAAGCAGACGATGGGCATCGGCAAGGGCGCCGTGCAGCTGGACGACTTTACGAAGGCGGACGCCATCTTCATCATCGGCCAGAACCCCGGGACCAACCATCCCCGGATGATGACCGTGCTGCAGGAGGCGCGTCGGCGCGGCGCGGAGATCGTCGTCATCAACCCCCTTCGGGAGCGGGCGCTGGTCAGCTTCACCCATCCCCAGGAGGTCGTGCCCACCCTGCTGAACCAGGGGACGGAAATCGCCACCGTCTACCTGCAGGCAAAGCCCGGCAGCGACGTGGCGGTGCTCAAGGGGATCATGAAGCAGATGCTGGAGGCCGAGCGGCGCGACCGGGGGCGCGTGTTCGACCACGGCTTCATCCGCGCGCACTGCACGGGGTTCGAGGAGCTGATCGAAGATCTGGACGCCACGCCGTGGACGCAGATCACGGAGCAGAGCGGGCTCACGCAGAACGAGGTCCGCGCCGCCACGGAGGTCTACATCAAGTCCCGCGCGACCATTCTCTGCTGGGCGATGGGCCTCACGCAGCACGAGAACGCGGTGGACAACATCATCGCGTGCAGCAACCTGCTGCTGCTGCGCGGCAACGTGGGCCGCCCCGGCGCCGGGCCGTGCCCCGTGCGCGGCCACAGCAACGTGCAGGGCGACCGCACCGTCGGCATCAACTACCGCGCGCCGGAGTGGACGGACCGGCTGGAGGCGGAGTTCGGCTTCACCGCGCCGCGCCGGACGGGGCTGGACGTGGTCCACGCCATCGAGGCCATGGCGCAGGGACGCATCCGCTTCTTCATGTCCGTCGGCGGCAACTTTCTCAGCGCCTCGCCCGACACGGCGCTGGTGGCGGATGGATTGAAGTCCGTGGACCTGGCCGTCCACGTGACCACCAAGCTCAACCGCACGCACGTCACCGCCGGGCGCGAGGTGATGATCTGGCCCTGCCTGGGGCGCACGGAGCTGGACCTGCAGGCGGGCGGCCCGCAGTTCGTGACGGTGGAGGACTCGATGTCCGTCGTCCACGTCTCCCGGGGCCGCAACAGGCCGGCGTCGCCGCACCTGAAGAGCGAGGTGGCCATCGTCGCCGGACTGGCGAAGGCCACGCTGGGGGTGGACTGGGACGCGATGGTGGCGGATTACGATCGCATCCGCGACCACGTGGGGCGGGTAGTCCCCGGCTTCGAGCGGTACAACCAGCGCGTCCGCGAGCCGGGTGGCTTCATCCTGCGCAACCCGGCCGCGCACCGCGAGTGGAACACGCAGACGGGGCGCGCCAACTTCGTCGTCGTCCCCACGCCGGACATCCGCCTGGCCGAGGGGCAGCTGCGGCTGTTCACCATCCGCTCGCACGACCAGTTCAACACCACCATCTACGGCCTGGACGACAGGTACCGCGGCATCAGGCAGGCGCGCCGCGTGGTGCTTATGCACCCCGACGACATCGCGGAGCGCGGCCTGAAGCCCGGCGACTGGGTGGACGTGCGCAGCCACGCCGCGGACGGCCGCGAGCGCGTGGCACCGCGATTCCGCGCCGTCGCCTACGACGTGCCGCGCGGGTGCGTTGCCGCGTACTTTCCCGAGGCCAACGTGCTCGTCCCCGTCGGCAGCCGCGCCAGGGGGAGCAACACGCCGAGCAGCAAGATGGTGCCGGTGACGGTGGAGCGCGCGACCAGCCAGGTGGACGTGGTGGGCGCCGACGAGCGGCTGGTCTACCGCGACGCGCACGCGCAGGCGGAGCAGCTCACCGGCGCCGCGGTGTAGGCCCATGCGCCCCGGCAGCACCTCGCGGCGGCGCATCGAGCGCGTGACGGTGGATGCGGTCGGCGCGTCCATCCGCGCCCGCGACGACCAGCTGGCCGTGGAGGAGCCGCTGGAGATCCGCGTCGTCCACGCGGACGACGATGACGCTTCTCTCCCCGTGGAACGAACGGCGCAGGAGCGGGGAAGGGGCTCCGCGACGGAGCATCGCGTCTCCGTGACGATGCGCACGCCGGGCGCGGACTTCGAGCTGGCGGCGGGCTTTCTGTTCGGCGAGGGATTGATCGCCGGGTCGGAGGCCATCGCCTCCATCCGCTACTGCACGGACGGCGAGCAGCGGTACAACGCCGTCACCGTGCGCCTGGCGCCGGGGGCGGAGTTCGATCCCGCCACCCTGTCGCGCAACTTCTACGCGACCAGCAGCTGCGGCGTCTGTGGCAAGGCCTCCATCGAAGCGGTGATGGGGCCCGTCTGCGCGAGGATCGAGAGCGCGATCGGCGTCGATCCCGCCGTCCTCGTCCGCCTGCCGGAGAAACTGCGGGAGGCGCAGCGCGTATTCGAGCGCACGGGCGGGCTGCACGCCGCGGCCCAGTTCACCGTCGAGGGCGAGCTGGTGCGCATTCGCGAAGACGTGGGCCGCCACAACGCCATGGACAAGCTGGTCGGATCGGCGCTCCTCGCGGGCGAGTTGCCGCTTTCGGAATCGATCGTGCTGGTGAGCGGGCGGACCAGCTTCGAGCTGGTGCAGAAGGCCGCGCGCGCCGGGGTGCCGGTGCTGGCCGGCGTGAGCGCGCCCAGCAGCCTGGCCGTGGAGCTGGCCGCGCAGGCGGGGATGACGCTCGCGGGGTTCGTCCGCGATCCGGGGTTCAACGTGTACGCGGGGGGCGCACGCATTGCCCCGCGCCTGCCACAGGGAGTGGGTGGATGACGGGACGCAGCCGCTGGTTGGGGATGATGGCGCTGGCCGCCGCGCTGGCGGCCTGCGGAGAGCAGGGCGGCGAACTGCGCGACGCCACCGAGCGCCGCCGGGCCGAAGCCATCACCGACGATTCCGCCGCGGCCGATTCCGCCGCGCCCGAGCGTCCCGCGGGCCGCGTCCCCGCCTTCGTCCTCGCGGACTCCGCCGCCCCGGCGACGACGCCGCCGGCGCCCGGCGAGCAGCCCGCCGGGCCCCCGGTAGACACCGCCCGGCCACCGCGGACCGCGGCGGAGCGCGTGCAGGCGGAGTGGACGGCCGGCGCCAGCGACCGCGTGCGCACGCAGCGCATGCCCGTGACCCTGCGCGACGTGCGCGTGGGCGTGAACCAGGGCTTCGACCGCGTGGTGCTGGAGTTCCTGGGGAGCGGCGCGCCCGGCTACCGCGTGGAGTACGTGGACAGGCCCGTGCGCCAGTGCGGCAGCGGCGACCCCACCCCCGTAGCGGGCGACGCGTGGCTGCTGGTCACGCTGCGCGGCACGCAGGCGCACACCGACCAGGGCCAGGCCACCGTGCAGCAGCGCGAGCGCCGCCTGCAGATGCCCATCGTCCGCGAGCTCGAGTTCACCTGCGACTTCGAGGGCGTGGTGCAGATCGTCCTGGGCGTCTCCTCCCCCAACCGCTACCGCGTCGTCGAGCTCGCCAACCCCACGCGGCTGATCGTGGACATTCAGCAGTAATTCATGTAAGCTGGTGATGTTCACTCTGGGTCCTTGTGCGGCTCGTGGTCCCTCTGACGCCAGGCAGCCGCACTCCAGATCCACGCGTCCCATCGCCGGCGTGCGGCAGTCGCGCCCGCCGGCCGCAGAGCCCACCCCGACACATGAGCGACGATCTCGCGGGACAGGCAGAGGGCCCGACCATCGAGAACATGCGCGACGCGGTCGCGGACCGCGTTCGGAGCAATTCGCTGCGCAGCGTGGCCCGGGAGATCGGGATGAGTGCCGCGGGCCTCATGAAGTTCCTGGCGGGCTCGGCCCCGTATACCCCCACGATGCGCCGGCTGCGCGTCTGGTACGTCCGCTACGCGGCGATCAAGACGGGAGCGGTGCAGCCGGCCGACGCGGCCGCCGCCCTGAACGTGCTGCTCTTCGACCTTGCGCCGGAGCCGCGGCAGAAGGCGGCCGCGCGCGTAATCGACGCGACGGCTGAGGGATACATCGATTCGGGGAAGGAGGTGCCGGCCTGGGTGGAGGAACTGCGGGCGCGCTACGCGAGGGATGAGGCGGCCCCGGAGGCGGATCCTGCCGGCACCTGAGCGGTTCCGGCGGCACGGCAGGCGTGCACGGCCGGCGTGACAGACCGCGTGCACAGCGGCACGACGATCAGGGTGCGGCCACCGCGCAGCACCGCGAGCGGTTTCATGCAGTGGACGCGGAGGAAAAGAGAGAGGACGCAGAGAACGGCGTGAGCTTCCCGTTGTGGTGCGAACACGCTCATCGCTCCTATTGACCAAGAACGTTCTGCAGATTACCGTGCGCTCGTAATCCGCTGTTTCTTGAATCGAGGAAGGGAGGAGCACGAAGATGCATCTGACCATGCCTGTCCTGCGCGGAATGGTGATCGCGTGCGCCGCTGCCGGGTGCATGGAAAGCGGTGTTGGCACGCCGGCGCGCGGGCCGAATCCGGCCGCGACCAGTGCAACGCTGGCGCTGGACCTGCGCAACCCTGACGCGGCGCGTGAGACGGCGTTTGGGGATGCGGTGCTGTTTACGGCACCCGGCATCGGCGTTGCGCTCGCGCTGGACGGCGGAGCCGAGCCCGGCCTGCAGGACGGCTACGTAGACCAGGTGTTCGTGTTGCAGCAGGCGGCGCCCACGATGTTCGAGTCGCGAATCCTTCGGTCGGCTGAGGTTTTCTTCGCGGGCCGCGTGCTCATGATCCGGACGGCAGCCGGAGCGCGCACTGCTTTGATGGTGCAGGTGGATGGTGAGCCCGTGCCTCTGGTCGATCGGTTGCCATTCTCCTCAGCCGGAGCGGAGCGGTTCACGGGCTTCGGGATGTCGCGCCGCACCGGGGCGTGGGGGATTGGACTCGATGAGGTGATTGGGGCGCGGATGAGCGATCTGCTCCCCGCATGCGCCACGAACGGCGAGGCGGGGATTGCTTCGGTCTGTGACTCGGGCGGCGAAGGCTCCACCAGTTGCAGTACCTCCTGCTCGATCGGCTCCGGAAGCTGCTCCACCAGTTGCGGAACCGGCTACTATTCCTGCTGTTCCATGACTGCGTGCAGTTGCACGTGTGTTGCTGGCGGAGGTGGTGGAGGCGGGCCCAAGCCCCCCATCAACGTAACATCCGAGCCTTCCGGCGCACGCCGGCCCTGACCGGCGCCTGCGTGACACGGGCCCGCTCACTGTCGAGCGGGCCCGCTGCGTTCCCAGCATCAGTGGTTCCCTGTCTGGTCGTGGGGCTTGGGCTCGGGCGAGCGGTCGGCGTAGCGCGGTACCGATGTGTGGCTATCACTCCAGATCCTGGGCCGCACGAAGGAGCACGGGCGGACGAAGGTGATCAAGCGGATCGCGGGGTGGGGGATAGGAACTCGGGCGGATCGAGAGCAGCGTTGCGGATTGTTTCCCGGAAATGCGTCGAGAGCGTTGCCCCGTGGCGGTTGCTCGAACAGATTGGAGGTGAACGAGATGGCTCGCCGTTTGAAACCCCCGCTCGCCCTTCCTCGTACGCCGCCCCGTCCGTTGAACGCCGACCGCTGGAGACTGTCCGATGCAAAGCCGAATTCCCGAAGGAACGCCGCCGCGGGTGCTGATCCGCGACTTCCTGATCTTTCAACTCAAGACGTTCATCGACGGGATCAAGGACGTCATCGTGATTCCGTTCGCGACCATCCTGTTCGCCCTGGACCTGATCTTCGGCAAAGGTAACAAGCGCGGGCGGACCTTCTACGCGCTGATGGCGGCGTGCGAGTCGTTCGACCGCTGGATGAACCTGTACAAGCCCGCCAGCCAGGCTGGCGGCAGCCGTGAGGGCCTGTTCGGCGGCAGCGAGCCGGGCGACGGCACCATGGTAGGCGACATCGAGGGCTACATGCGCCGCAGCGAGTCCCCCCGCCCCGGCGTGCCCAGCGCGTTCTGAGGCCGGACAGAAAAGCAGTGTCACACCGAGAAACGG
>DATABT010000909.1:0-3120 GCA_036259455.1 Longimicrobium sp.
GCGGGTGAGTAGATTTCTCAGTCGGCGCCACGGCTTTCCTGCACCGGCGGCGATCACGCGGGCGCCTCCTTCGAAATGACAGTCGCGGCGTGGCGACTTTCATGGTACAAAGGTGCGCCCGGCGCTCGCTGAATGGAAGGAATTCTTGGCGAGCCCGGAGCGAGAAAACGGATCACCTGCGCGGGTGAGTAGATTTCTCAGTCGGCGCCACGGTTTCCTGCACCGGCGGCGATCGCGCGGGCGCCTCCTTCGAAATGACAGTCGCGGGGTGGCGACTTTCATGGTAGCAGGGTACGCGCCGCGCTCTCTGAATGGAAAGGAATTCTGGGCGAGCCCGGCGCGAGAGTCGGGTCACCAGCACGGGTGAGTAGATTTCTCAGTCGGCGCCACGGGTTTCCTGCACCGGCGGCAATCACGCGGGCGCCTCCTTTGAAATGACAGTCGCGGCGTGGCGACTGGAATGCGTAGCGCCGAATGAACTCAGGAAATCACGATTTCTGATCGAGCTTCAGTGTTGGCCGGGCGACCCAGATGATGAGGGTTGACGATTATCGTTGTGAGGATTATTCTTCATCTCACCAGACGCGGAGGCGGACGATGGTCGGGCGCATTCAGGCGGAGCTCAAGCAGAGCAGGCCCATCGGGAGCCTGGAAGAGGAGGCGTACCTCAACGTGGTGCGTACTTCCAACGCGCTCGGCCAGGGGATCGCCGAGCTGCTGCGCGGCCACGACCTGACGCCCGCCCAGTACAACGTGCTGCGCATTCTGCGCGGCGCGGGCGAGACCGGGCTCACGGCCAGCGACATCGCGGGGCGCATGATCAGCCGCGATCCCGACGTGACCAGGCTGGTGGACCGGCTGGAGAAGCGGGGGCTGGTGGACCGCTGGCGGTGCAGCCACGACCGCCGGGTGGTGTGGACGCGCATCTCGCCCGCCGGGCGCGAGCTCATCCAGCCGCTGGACGTGCAGGTGGACCAGCTGCACCGCCGTCTGCTGTCGCACATGACGCCCGAGAAGCTGCAGACGCTGATCGCGTTGCTGGAGGAGGCCCGGGACGGCGCGTGAGCCGTTTCGTTTCGCCCAATAGACGTTATAACGAATAGCCGCATGAGGTATGTCCTTGCGCGGTTCACCCTGCCCCGGAGGGGGCCGACCCATGGGCGCACGAGGCGCCCGCCAGACCAGGAGAGAGATGATGACCGCTCGCGACAACCGCTTCGGCGACTGGGGCCTCACCGCGATCCGCGTGATCACGGGGCTCGTGTTCTTGATGCACGGCTACACCAAGGTGTTCGTGTGGGGCTTCGAGGGGACGGCGGCGGGGTTCGGCCAGATGGGAATTCCGCTGGCGAACATCGCCGGGCCGTTCGTGGGGTTGCTGGAGCTGCTGGGCGGGCTGGCGCTGATCGCGGGGCTGGCCACGCGCTGGATCAGCATTCCCCTGGCGGTCACGATGGTGGTGGCGATCCTGAAGGTGCACCTGGCCAGCGGCTTCTTCGCGCCCGAGGGATACGAGTTTCCGCTGACGCTGCTGGCAGGCCTGGCCGGGCTGACGCTGGCCGGCGGTGGCGCCCTGGCGGTGGACAACCTGATCGCGGCCCGTCGCTCGGGCCCGGCGCTCACGCGCGCCGGCACCCCGCGCCCCGCGCACGCCTGAGCCGCGAGACAGCGCGCGATCCGCGACCCGTCCTCGAGTCGCGTAACGCTCCCGGGGATCCACGTGGATGTCCGGGAGCGTTCTTTCTGATGATCCAGCGTGTGGCCTGGATGTCCGTGGGCTGATCCGGCCGCCCTCCGGACGGTTGACGCGGATGCGCGTCTGATCGGGCAACGTACCGCCGGACGTTCAGAACGCGATCCGCACCAGGTCCACCTCCACACCCCCGCCGGCGGCCGGGGCCACCTTCGACACCACCTGCACACGGCGGGACGCGGCGCGCGCGTTGGCCGCGTCCGCGCCCTGGTACGCGTCGAGCGCCGCCAGCACGGCGATGCCGGCGTACGCGGCCAGCCCCGCGGTGGCGTACGGCGTCTCCGTGTAGGATGGATCGGCCGGATCCGGCGACTCCTCGTACAGGGCCACGCCCAGGGCCACCAGCCCGGCGGTGCCGAAGAAGAGGCCGGCCCCGGAACGGCCGGTCTCGAACTGGCCCCAGCCGGGAACCAGGAGGCTCTGCAGCGCCGCCGTCCCGGGATCGAACGGCACCACCCGCACCGGCTCCGGTTCCGGGACCGGCGGCGCGGCGGTGGAGCACACACGCGGCAGCGCGCGCAGCAGGGCCTCGTCGGCGCCGGCCGCGCGCAACCGCTCCAGCGCCGCGCGGTCGGTGCGGAAGGCGATGCAGCGTGCGGACGCCACCTGGAGCACGCGCTGGCTGCTGACTCCCTGCGAGAGCAGGTATTCCACGTTCTGCAACGAAAGCGCCCCCTGCTGCGCCGCCAGGGCGGCCGGATGCAGGGACGCCAGCAGGCACGCCAGCACGCCGAATCGAATCACCATTCTCATCGAACACCTCCACGGGACGGAATTCTAGTCGCAGGGGCCGGCGTCGGCGCCCAGCACCAGCTGCTCCGCGCGGCAGGCGCGCTCGGTCCGCAGCAGGCTGGCGGCCGCCTCGCCCCGCAGCTGCACCAGCTCCCCGAGCGCGCCATACCGCTCGATGAGCGACTCCGCGCCCGCGTGCGCCTGGAGAAAGCGGGATCGTGCCGCGGCGTACCGCGCCGCCGTGTGGTAGGCGTGCCCATCGCGCAGGGCCGACCGTACGGCGCTCACCTCGCGCGCCGGCGGACGGATCGCGGGGCGCGGGCGCGTGGGGACGCGCTCCGGTTCGGGCTCCGGCGGCGGGGCCGCACCGGGCGAGTCCGTGGCAGTGCCCGGCCACGGCGGCGCGTAGCCCGGGTCGGCGGTGACCGGCGTGGGGACGATGGCCGTCGGCGTGTCGCTTTGCGGCGGGGTGGGAGCGCTGGCGCGTTCCGGGAATCGCGCCGGCACCGCCGCCACCAGCGCGGCGCACGTGGACGCGCCGGTGACCAGCCGCAGCCATCTGCGGCGCGTGGCAAGAAAGACGAGCGCGCCCAGCACGATCCCCATCCACGCCAGCGGCAGCGAGCGCGGCGTGG
>DATABT010000910.1:0-3334 GCA_036259455.1 Longimicrobium sp.
CCGGATCACCAGCACGGGTGAGTAGATTTCTCAGTCGGCGCCATGGGAATCCTGCACGGGCTGAGTTCGGTGCAGGCGCCTCCTTCGAAATGACAGTTCGGCGTCGGGTCTGTTTACCTGCAACAAGATCGACGAAGAACCTAAGTATAGGGGAGAGAGGCGTACCTCGTCTCCCCATCGTGTGTGTCAGTACGTCAGACCGCGGCCAGCGCCTGGTTCAGCAGGCGGATGAACTGGGCGTTCTCGCGCAGGCGATCCAGCGGGTGCAGCAGGCCGGCGTGCGCGGAGTGCGCGAACAGGCCGGTGATGGTGGTGGAAACGTCCGCCGCGGGCGGCATCATCGACCGCAGGCGAAGCGTCTCCGTCCACGGGATCAGCCGGTCCGCGCGGCCGTGGGAGAGGATGATGCGGCCCTGCAGCCGGGGAAGCAGCGTCTGGGGATCCAGCCCCGGATGGCGCTCCATCATCGCTGCGGCCATGGCGTCCGCCAGCCGCCGCGCGGCGTTCAGGTCCGCGGGAATGGTCCCCGTGGGTGGCGCGAGCAGGTCCCACACCCCCGCCGCGGCGGGGGAAAGGCGGCCGCGCAGCTCGCGCTTGAACGCGTCGTACTCCGCCTCCCACGCCATCACGCCGCGCCGCCCGGCCTCCAGCGCCAGCTCGTGCGCGGCGGAGCGGACGTCCTCCATCCCCTCCAGCCCCGGGACGAGGGTCAGGAAGTTGGCGGCCAGGATCCACCGCCCGTACGGGTCGGGGTCCATGGTGTGCCGCTCCCCCCGCCACTCGTGCTCGCCGGTGAAGGTGCAGCGCACCATCCGCGGCACGTCGCAGTACGCGCCGAACGAGACCACCGCGCGCAGGTCCCGCCGCAGCGCGGGATCGGCCGCGGCCATCAGCGCGTGCGTGGCGCCGAAGGAAAAGCCGACGGCGCCCACGCCGCCCGGCTGCACCTCCGGCCGCTGCGCCAGGAATCGCGCCCCCGCGGCGATGCTGTCGCGCGCGCCTTCCAGGTCCAGCAGCAGGCTGCGCCAGGCGGGCACGTCCGGCACCAGCACCGCCGCGCCCGAACCCGCCAGCGAGCGGACGAAGCGGGTCATCGCCCTGTGGCGGCGGCCGGGGACGGTGAGCCCGTGCAGCACCACCCATCCCGGGACCGGGCGACGGGCGTCCGGCAGGTACAGCGTGGCCTCGCGGCGCTCGCCGTTCACCTCGAGGTGTGTCTCTTCCTCGCGGATGGGGCCGGCGCCGCCGCGCACGTAGGTGCGCAGAAAGCGGGCGGTGCGGATGCTGGGGATCATCGGTGCGCCGCCCCCACGGCGTCGTCCAGCGAGCGCATCCCTTCCCGCCGCAGGCGGTCGAGCAGGCCGGTGTTGATCTCCCGCGCGATCCGGGGGCCCCGGTAGATGAAGCCCGTCCACACCTGCACCAGCCCGGCGCCGGCGCGCACCATCCGCCACGCGTCCTCCGCGCCGAAGATGCCGCCGACGCCCACGATCGGCAGGCGCCCGCCCGTCGCGCGGTAGACGAGCCCGACGACCTCCACCGCGCGCCGGTGCACGGGGGCGCCGCTGATGCCGCCCGCGCCCATCGCCTCCACCTCCGCGGCGGGCGTCCGCAGTCCCTGGCGCGAGACCGTCGTGTTCGTGGCGATGAGGCCCGCGCACCCCTCCTCCAGCGCGATGGCGGCGGCTTCTTCCACCTGCGGGTCGGTGAGGTCGGGGGCGATCTTGAGCAGGATGGGCTTTGGCGCCCCGCCGCGGGCGGCGGCGAGCTCGGCCGCGCGGGCGCGCAGGGCGCGCAGGAGCTCGCGGAGGGGCGCGGCGTCCTGCAGCTGGCGCAATCCGGGGGTGTTGGGCGAGCTGACGTTCACGGCCAGGTACGCGGCGAACGGCTCCAGCAGCTCCAGGCTGCGCAGGTAGTCCGCGGCGGCGTCTTGCAGCGGCGCCGCCTTGCTCTTGCCGATGTTGATCCCCAGCACCGGCTCGAGGGGCGTGCCCCGCAGCCGCGCCGCGACCGCGTCCGCGCCGGGGTTGTTGAACCCCATCCGGTTGAGCAGCTCGTGGTCCGCGGGGAGGCGAAAGAGGCGCGGCTGGGGGTTCCCCGGCTGCGCCCGCGCCGTGACCGTGCCGATCTCCACGAATCCGAAGCCCAGCGCCCCCAGCGCGTTGAACGACTCGCCCGCCTTGTCGAACCCCGCCGCCATCCCCACGGGGTTCGGAAAGCGGATGCCGAAGCGCTCCGTCGCCAGCGCGGGGTCGCGCACCTCCAGCAGCGCGCGCGCGGCGGCGCGCTGCGGAGGCGTGAGCAGGGCCGCGTGCAGCGCCGTGGTGCCCGCGCGGTGCGCCGGCTCCGGCGGGAGCGAAAAGAGCAGGGGACGAAGGAGGTCGTAGAGCAGCATCGGGCGTGGCGCGGAGCGTCGTGCGGGGCCCGGATGCGCGGCGCGCGTCCGGGCCGGTCGCGGGCGGCGAAAACTTGGGCGCGGCCCGGGGCGCGGGCAAGTCGCGCGGGTGTGTCCCCCGGCGCGCCCGGGCCCTGTCCCAGCGTGCGGACGAGGGGCGCGGATGAGGGCAGGATCAGGATCGGCGTCAAGTGTTTCCGCCGCAGCGGGTTGGCGCGGGAACGCGCGAGGGGCGCCGTCCTTGCCTCCGCCCTCGCGGGCCGCCGATCACCCGTGCGGCCGCGCCATCCCACATCCGATCGATCACACCCTCATGAGATCAGGCATCCTTCTGGCGGCGCTCCCGCTCGCCGTCTTCTTCGCCGCCTGCGGTGATCCCTCCGGCCCCGGCGGAGAAACGCCGGGCGGGGACGAGAGCCGCATCGCCATCTCCTACACGGGCGCCGTGAGCGGCACCTTCGTCGCCACCGGCGACCCCGACGTCACCGTGGTGCCCGCCCGGCAGACCTTCGCCGTCGCCAACCGCGTCACGGACGGCGCGCTGGAGGTGACGGCGTACAACCAGAACGGCACGTCCAGCTTCAACGTGGCCAGCATCACCGTGCCCCAGCCGGCGGTGGGGCAGGTGGCGGTGGACCGGTTCTGCGGCGCGGACCAGTGCCCGGAAGTCACGCTGGCGCTGGAGCTTGGCCACACCACTGGCTCGGCCGCCCGGTACACCTGCCACCTGGACGAGGGCACCATCCGCATCAGCGCGCTCTCGTCCGCCCGCGTAAAGGGCTCCGCCTCGGGCACCGGCATCTGCATTCCGGCCAGCGGCGGCGACTTCGTGGGCTTTCAGATCACCAGCGGCACCTTCGAGGTGGACTTTCTCCAGCGGTAGCCGTCCATCCACCCGCTGCCCGGACGTGAAAGAGCCCGGACGCGCCGCGATGCGCG
>DATABT010000911.1:0-6212 GCA_036259455.1 Longimicrobium sp.
AGTCGTCCGCCCCGCTCCCCCCTCTCTGCGCGAGGAACGAGCGGGCGGGGCGGGGACGGGCCCGCGCCGCGCCAGCCCGTCCGTCAGAGCCGCCGGCCGCCGCGGCGGAAGACGTGGAGCAGGAACAGGAGCACCACGGCCCCGATGAAGGCGGTAAAGATGGTGCCCGCCAGGCCGCTGAACGGCGTCGTCACGCCCAGCTGGCGGAAGATCCATCCGCCCACGAAGGCGCCCACGATCCCCACGATGATGTCGCCGATCAGCCCCACGCCGCCCACCAGCAGCGCGGCCAGCACGCCCGCCACCAGTCCCACGATCAACCACGTCAGCAGGTCCATTGTCCGTTCTCCGTCTCGCGAGTTGTGTGTCAGGCCGCCAGGCTCGCCCCCATCATACAACCAGTGCCGGGCCCGGGTAAGGCACTCGTCTCGGCTGCGGCGAGGTAGGGGATGGACTGGAAGCCGTATGACCCGGCGTGGCTGGTGGATTGGGTGCGCGCGAACGTGCCGGAGGAGGCGTGGCTGGCGGATGCGCTCGCCCGCTGCACCCGTGCGATGGAGGGTGGCCGTGCGTACGGTGCCGGAATTGGCCTCGTTCGCAGGGGGGCCCGCCTCCTGCGCTCCGGAGCAAGTCGTACCGTTTGCGTTACTTCCGGGTTTCTCGCGGCGCGCCCTGAACGGAAAGGAACCCTGGGCGAGCGCGGTGCAAGAAAACGGGCCACCTGCACGGGTGAGTAGATTTCTCAGTCGGCGCCCCGGGTTCCTGCACCAGCAATGATCACGCGGGCGCCTCCTTCGAAATGACAGTTCGCGGCGCGAGGGACTTTCATCCCGTCTGCGCAGCACTGGATGACTCAGGACGACCGCGATCGAGCTTCCGTGCAGGTTCAGCGACACTCCGCATCAGTCAGGCACGCGGCTGTTGCGCGCCTCGCGGTTCCACAGGAACAGGCTGGCGAGCGTGCCGTGCAGGTCATCCACCTCCTCGGCGGAAAGCCCGCGCTCGGTGGCGTAGCGCGACACGATCCGCGGCGTGACCGCGGCGAGCGGAACGTCGCCGGCGGTGGCGTGCAGCCATCCGGACAGCCCGTCCAGCACCTCCTCTTCCTGCCGCCGCGTCCACGGCACCGGCCGCTCCGGCCGGTGCAGGTATTCCGCCACCGCGTCGTCAAACATCAGCATCGCATCCTCCTCCGGGTGCTCCTCCCTTCCGCCATCGCGAGTCCAAAACTGACGCTGTATCAGCGCATGCGTCACCTCCGTCAGGTCCCGGAGATGTAACAGAGCGGCAGAGAGTGTGTTCCGGTGCAACCCGGCGCGTGTTCTCCCAGTGGGGGTGGAACGTGCCCTCCTGATCATGCTCGCGAAGCACCGGCCCGCCCGGCCGGAATTCCAGGATTCGAACGGATGAGCGCGCCGTGTCCGCGACTGTCCGTCATCAGCCCCCCTTGACGCCAGCGGCCGTACGATGTATCCTCGCAGAGAGAAATTTAAACGACTCTAAAAATCTCCTTTGCCGGTATGCAGCGGAAACGCCGACGGACGGGTGCGCGAACGACCGCAACGGTGCTGGCGGCGCTGGGATGCGCGCTGGCGCCGGGTTCGTGCTCGCCGCCGGAGCCGCCCGACGAGGGGGGGCGCGTCAGCGTGGTCACCACCATCGGGATGATCCGCGACGTGGTGGAGAACGTGGGGGGAGAGCACGTGCGCGTGGTGGGGCTGATGGGGCCCGGTGTGGACCCGCACCTGTACAAGGCCAGCGAGGGCGACGTGCGCCGCCTGTTCCGCGCGGACGTCATCTTCTACGGCGGCCTGCACCTGGAAGCACGCATGGGCGAGGTGCTGGAGGAGATGGGCGGCCGCGCCACCGTACGCGCCGTGACGGACGCCATTCCCCGGGAGATGCTGCTGTCGCCGCCCGAGTTCGAGGGCGCGTACGATCCCCACGTATGGTTCGACGTGCGGCTGTGGGCGTACACGGTGGACGTGGTGGCGCAGACGCTGGCGAAGGAGGACCCGGAGCACGCGGGCGAGTACTACGCCAACGCCCAGCGCTACCAGGCGGGGCTGCGGGAGCTGGACGAGTACGTCCGCGCGCAGGCCATGCAGGTGCCGCCGGAGCGCCGCGTGCTGATTACGGCCCACGACGCGTTCAACTACTTCGGACGGGCATACGGTTTTCAGGTGCGCGGGCTGCAGGGGATCAGCACGGCGTCCGAGGCGGGGACGGCGGACGTGCAGGCGCTGGCGGAGTTCATCGCCACGCGGCGCATTCCCGCCGTGTTCGTGGAGTCGTCCATCCCGCGGCGCACCATCGAGGCGGTGCAGGAAGCGGTGCGGGCCCGGGGGTTCGACGTGCAGATCGGCGGATCGCTCTTCTCCGACGCCATGGGCAATCCCGGGACGCCGCAGGGCACCTACCCGGGCATGGTCCGCCACAACATCGACACCATCGTGCAGGCGCTTCTGCGCGAGCCGTGATCCAGGCGAGAGACCTTTCATGAACCAGGCGACGCCGGCCATCGAGGTGAACGACCTCACGGTGGCCTACCGCGAAAAACCGGTGCTGTGGGACGTGGACCTGCAGGTTCCGCCCGGCGTGCTGATGGCCATCGTGGGTCCCAACGGCGCGGGCAAGTCCACGCTCATCAAGGCCATCCTGGGCCTGGTGCGCGCGGCGGCGGGGCAGGTGCTGGTGCACGGGCGGCCCTACGCGGAGCAGCGCAAGCTGGTGGCCTACGTGCCCCAGCGCGGCAGCGTGGACTGGGACTTTCCCACCAGCGTGCTGGACGTGGTGATGATGGGGTGCTACGGCTCGCTGGGGTGGCTGCGGCGGCCCGGGCGCAGGGAGCGCGAGAGCGCCATGGCGGCGCTGGCGCAGGTGGGGATGCAGGACTTCGCGGACCGGCAGATCTCGCAGCTATCGGGCGGGCAGCAGCAGCGGGTGTTCCTGGCGCGCGCGCTGGTGCAGAACGCCCGGCTGTACCTGATGGACGAGCCCTTCCAGGGCGTGGACGCCAAGACGGAGCGCGCCATCGTGACCGTGCTGCAGCAGCTGCGCGCGGAGGGAAAGACGGTGGTCGTCGTTCACCACGACTTGGAGACGGTGCCGGAGTACTTCGACCAGGTGCTGCTGCTGAACGTGCGGCGCATCGCGTCGGGTGCCGTGGAAGAGGTGTTCACGGAAGAGAACCTGCGCCTTACGTACGGCGGCCGCGTTCCCTTTCTGCAGCGCCGCAACGGCCGCGTGGAGGCGGTGGACCACGTCGGCCCGCTGCACGCCGCGGCGGACTGAGGCCGGTGGAGAGGGTTGCGGGCGGGGAGGGAACGTGCGGGGAACGTTCTGGCTCCAGCGACCGTCCCCCCTTACTATCCGCGCGAAGCCGCGGCTTCGCTCCGCACGTCACTTTTCCTTCCCGCTCCCCGGCATCTCCATGCGCACCTCCATCCTCGCCGCCTGCTCCACCGTGCTCCTGGCCGGCTGCTTCATGCCGGCGTCCATCCAGAACCGCGTGAACGAGCGCGACCGGGACCGCGTCCGCGCCGCGGCGGCCGAGCAGTGGCGGCGCCTGGACGCCGATGCCGCCAGCCGCGGGTGGCGCCCGGTCGGGGAGCCGATGCAGGGAACGCTCATGGAGAGCTACAACGAGAGCGACGACATCCGCATCGACCTGCCCGCCACCGGGGAGTACAACCTGGTGGGCATGTGCGGACCCAACTGCATCGACATGGATCTGGTGGTCTACAACTCCGCGCGGGAGCGGGTGGCGGCGGACCTGGAGCCCGACGCCGTGCCGATCGTGGCCTTCCGGGGCACCGCGGGAGAACGCTTTACCGCGACCGTGACCATTCCCGACTGCCGCGCGCCGGAGCGCGAAGCCCGGTGGAGCTGTACGTACTTTACCCGTATCTACCGGCGATGAGCGGGGGGTGCCCGCGCCGGAGGCGATTTTTCGCGGCCGCACGGCGCACCGGCCGCACGACGACACGACGATGACGTTTTTTCCCGACCTTCTTGGCGACTACACGCTGCGCACGGTGGCGCTGGGCGCGGCGGCGCTCGGTGCCACCAGCGGGGCACTGGGCTCGTACGCCGTGCTGCGCAAGCAGAGCCTGCTGGGCGACGCCATCAGCCACGCCGCGCTCCCCGGCATCGCGCTCGCCTTTCTGCTCACCGGCAGCAAGGCGCCGCTGGTGCTGGTCCTGGGCGCGGCGGCGGCGGGGTGGCTGGGAACGCTGGTGGTGATGCGCATCGTCAACACCACGCGCGTAAAGGAAGACAGCGCCCTGGGCATCGTGCTGTCCGTGTTCTTCGGGTTCGGGCTGGTGCTGCTGACCTTCATCCAGAAGCGTCCGGACGCCAGCCAGGCCGGGCTCGACCGGTTCCTCTTCGGCCAGGCGGCCACGCTGCTGCAGCGCGACGTCATCCTCATCTCCGTGCTGGGCGGCATCGCGGTCACGGCGGCGGCGCTGTTCTGGAAGGAGTTCAAGCTCCTCTCGTTCGATCCGGACTTCGCGGCCAGCCTGGGATTTCCCGTGCGCCGGCTGGACGTGCTGCTGACCTCCGTGCTCGTCCTGTCCATCGTCATTGGCCTGCAGACGGTGGGCGTGGTGCTGATGAGCGCGATGGTGGTGGCCCCCGCCGCCGCGGCGCGCCAGTGGACGGACCGCATGGGGACGATGGTCATCCTCGCCGGCGGGCTGGGCGCGCTGGCGGGCGTCAGCGGCGCGGTGATCAGCTCGCTGGGCGAGCACGTGCCGACGGGGCCCACGATCGTCCTCTGCCTGACGGCGCTCGTGATCGTCTCCCTCGCCCTCGCGCCCAACCGGGGGCTGGTGTGGGAGAGCGTGCGGCAGGCGCGCAACCGGCGGCAGCTGCACGTGACGGCCGTGCTGCGCGACCTGAACGCGCTGGCGGTGCAGCACGGCGGGCAGGAGCACGTGCACTCGTCCGCGGTGCTCGAGGCCATGCACCCGGGCGCGCGGCACGAGCTCCAGGCGCTGGCGGAGCAGGGCTGGGCACGCAGGTCGGGCGCGGACGGCTGGTCCATCACCCCGGCGGGTAAGACGGAGATGGAGCGCCGCGCGGGGACGGGCGCGCAGGAGGAGGAGGCATGATCGCCATGATGCCGGAGCAGGAGATCCAGTGGATCGCGGCGGTCACGGCGGCGGCGTGCGCGCTTCCCGGCGTGTTCCTGGTGCTGCGGCGCATGTCGCTGATGAGCGACGCCATCAGCCACGCCATCCTGCTGGGCATCGTGCTCGCCTTCTTCGTCACGGAGAACATCGCGAGCCCGCTGCTGGTGCTGGCGGCGGCGCTGACCGGGGTGCTGACGGTGTCGCTGGTGGAAGTGCTCAACCGCACGCGGCTGGTAAAGGAGGACGCGGCGATCGGGCTCGTCTTTCCCGCGCTGTTCAGCCTGGGCGTGATCCTGATCTCGCGCTACGCGGGGAACGTGCACCTGGACGTGGACGCGGTGCTGCTGGGGGAGCTGGCCTTTGCGCCCTTTAACCGACTGGTGATCGGGGGGACGGACCTGGGGCCGCGCACGCTCTGGCTGATGAGCATCGTGCTGCTGCTGAACGCCGCGTTCGTCGCCGCGTTCTACAAGGAGCTCAAGCTGACCACGTTCGACACGGCGCTGGCCGGGGCGCTGGGGTTCGCGCCGGGCGTCATCCACTACCTGTTCATGACGCTGGTCAGCGTGACGGCGGTGGGGGCGTTCGATGCGGTCGGATCCGTGCTGGTGGTCGCGCTGATGATCGCGCCGCCGGCCAGCGCCTACCTGCTGACCGACCAGCTGCCGCGGATGATCATGCTCAGCATGGGGCTGGGAGTGGTGAGCGCGCTGGCGGGGTACTGGATGAGCTACCTGCTGGACGTGTCCATCGCGGGGTCGATGGCCACGATGACGGGCGTGGTGTTCATGCTCGTCTTTCTCTTCGCGCCGGAGCGGGGGCTGCTGGCCATCGCGCGGCGGCGGGCGCGGCAGCGGTGGGAGTTCGCGCAGACCATGCTGGCCATCCACCTGCTGAACCACGAGGGCTCGCCCGAGGCGGCGGAGGAGTGCCGCGAGGGCCACCTGCACGAGCACCTGCGCTGGGGCGACGACTTCGCGCGCCAGGTGGTCCGCGGCGCGGAACGCACGGGCCTGCTCACCCGCGCCGGCGGCGACCGCCTGGCGCTCACGGAGCGCGGCCGCACCGCCGCGC
>DATABT010000912.1:0-1725 GCA_036259455.1 Longimicrobium sp.
GAAGGTTGCGGATCTTCACGTGGTCGTTCAGGTAGCTGTGGAACACGTTGGACGGGTCGTCCGGGTAGAACACCTTCGTGGCCTTGGCGCCCGGATCGGGAATGCCGTCGCCGTTGGCGTCGCGGTCGGCGGGGACGTCCACGATCATCGCGGGGTCGCCGACGACCCAGCTGGAGAGGAAGAACTCCTCGTACTTGCACTCCGTGCAGTTCCGCATCGGCCCCACGCCCAGCCGGTTGGCCAGCACCTCGGCGCCGATCCCGCCCGTGCCGTAGTTGATGGCGAAGGCGTCGCGGCCGCTGTGCAGCGTGTGCTCGAACCTGGGGTCCTCGAAGATGGGATCGAACGCCTGCACCAGCCCCGGCTCGTCGTGGAAGATGACGGTCACCTCCCGGAAGGGGCGGGTGCGATCGCGGTTGACCACCACCTGCGGGAACTGGCCGGCCGCGAACGGCCCGCGGTTGGGTCCCGTGATGATGGCGGTCAGGTCGCTGTGGACGATCGCGCCGTTCTGCAGCATGTTCAGGATCGGCCGGCCGGCGAGTGCGTGCCCCGTGGGGTAGACGGCGTTGTAGTCGATCACCGGCTGGCCGGCGGGCGTCAGCATCGGCGTGCCCGTGCTGGTCTTGCGGGTGGCCAGCGCCAGGTCGGCGGCCGTCACCTGGCTGCGGTACCACTCCGCGTTCCGCGGCTCCACGTTGATGGCGCCGAAGAGGCCCTTGCTCAGCTGTCCGCCGTCGCCGTCGCCGCCCGTGGTCTGGGCGGCGCTGTGCAGGAGGAAGGTCCCCTCCTTCTCGGCGAACACCTTGTAGGTCCGCGTGGCTCCCGGCTCCACCAGGCTGGTGGCGTTCGTCCCCACGTGGCTCCCGTCGTCCGCGATCCCGTTGACCAGCTGCATCCCCATGGCGTGGATGGACGCCGCGCGGGTGCCCGGCTGGTTGTTCTTCGGCGTGGGCGAGAGGAGGTTGGTGAAGACGATGGAGAGGCAGTCCCCCTCGTTGGCGCGCAGCGTCAGCGGGCGGGGGCGCTTCCCCGGGCGCAGCTGCGCGTTGCCGGCGCCCAGGGTGGTCCCGGAGATGGGGACCACGTCGTTCTTCAGGGCGAACATCATCCCGGCGGGGTCGCGGGCGCCCAGGCGGTTGTACCAGATCACCTGGTCGATGGCCACGACCTCGGCCGTGATCGTGCGCGCGCACGCTTGCGCCTCCAGCCCGCCGGCGGCGAGCAGGGACGCGAGCGCCGCGAGCCCGACCGTCCGGCCCGGCGGCGCGCCGCGGGCGGGGGGTCTCGATACGTCTGGCATGGGTCCTCCGTGGGGATTGGTGAGGTGGTCTGCCGCCCGCCCGCGCCCCGAGGGGAGCCCGGCGCGCCTGCGGAGGGTGCCATCCTCAGGGCAACCGCCATTCCGTTTGCGCATATGCAATACAAGCGACTTTGCCCCATCGGTTTACCGGCATTCCGGCATGACGCGCACGCGCGGCTTTCTGCATTGTTCCTGTGCGCGGCGGGCGGGGAGACGCACCATTCCAGTGGGTTTTCGAGTCATGTAAATGCAATGCTGGCATGATGTAACTGCAATAATGATAAATGGTTACTCAATGCGCGGGAAGGCGCTTTCGGGCGCGTTTTCCCCACGGGCCGGCCAAATCGGAACGCCCGTCTTTTCGGCGAGGCGGAGATGTCCATGCGCTGTCCCGCGCATGTCCCGGAATTACGGATTTTGAC
>DATABT010000913.1:0-5602 GCA_036259455.1 Longimicrobium sp.
GGGCGGAAGCTCCGCCCCCCGTCCTCCGAGACCGCCAGCCGCAGGTCGCTCGCGTGGAAGCGCCGCCCCTCGACCGGGGTGTTGTTCTGCCAGAGGACGAACACCGCGCCGTCCGGCCCGACCGCGACCTCGGCGGGGGCCTGCTCGTGCGGCGCGGCGTCGCCCGGGCGGTCGTTCACGCGCACGGCCGCGCCCGTGCGTCCCTCCCCGTCCACGCGGGCGAGCCAGACGCTGGATGCGCCGCCCTCCGTCGCGATCCAGGCGACCAGGCCGGTGCCGTCGCGTGGATCGATGGCGGCGGTGGGATTCCCCGCCGCGTGCTCCGCCACCGTCACCGCCGCGCCCACCGCCATCCCCTCGCCGCGGCGGGCGACGGCGATCAGCGGGAGCGCCAGCAGCACCGCCGCCGCGGTGGCGCCGATCATCTTCCGCGCGCTCATCGGTCGCCCTCCCAACGCCACTGCAGGCCGAAGTACAGGGTGCGCGGCATCCCCGGCGCGTACTCCTCGCCGGCGGCCTGCGTGTAGGCGGCGCCCTCGGCGTACCGCTCGTCCAGCAGGTTGCCGGCGCGGGCGACGATGTCGATCCCCCGCGTCACCGGCACGTCCGCGCGCAGGTTGACCAGCGCGTGGCCGGGGTAGCGGTGCGTGTTGTCCGCGTCCATCCAGTACGATCCCACGCGCGCCCACTCCGCGGCGAAGCCGGCACCGCGCATCCACGTGGGCCGCCACCCCAGCCGCGCGCTGACCAGGGTGCGCGGCGCGGACTCCATCTCGTTCCCCGCAAAGTCCACGTCCGGCCGCGGCGACCACGCCTCGTACGTGTGCCTGGCGCGGCTCCAGCTGAGGTCCGCGTGCACCCCCGCCGGGAGCGTGGCGCCGAGCCCGACTTCGATACCGCGGTGCAGCGTGCGCCCCGCGTTGCTGGTCTCGCGCGTGCCCGTGCGCGTGTCGGTGAAGGTGAGGATGTCATCGCGCACCTTCATCCGGTACGCGGACACCTGGTACGACAGGCGGCGGAAGAGCGAGCCGCGCGCGCCCGCCTCCCAGCTGTCCGCGCGCACGGGATCGAGATCGATCGTGTTGTCCGCGCCCCCCTGGCGAAAGAGCTGCCCCTCCGACGGCGCGCGGAAGCCATGCGCGTAGCTGGCGAACACGCCCAGCGCGGGGCTGACCTCGAGCGTTCCGCCCAGCTTGGGGCTCAGGTGGGCGTACGAGACCTCCGCGTCCTCAGGCCGGCGGTGGCGGCCCGTCCGCACCACGTCCAGGCGGCTGTCGTAGTCGTATCCCACGAGGTCCGCGCGCAGCCCGGCGGTGATCCGCAGCCGGTCGGCGGGCGCGATCTCCGTGTGCAGGTAGGGCGACACGCCGCGGAAGGTGACGCGGTAGTCGTACAGCCGCGGGCCGGTGGTGTACGAGCGGTAGATGGACCCCTCCCGCACCGCCGCCACGCTGTCCTCCGTCCGTCCCCCGGGGCTGAAGTCCACGTCCACCCCCCCGATCACCCGGGTGCGCAGCGCGTCGATGTCCACGCGGTAGCGGGCGATCATTCCCAGCGAGCGGTGGCCGGTGGTGTAGACGGTGGGATCGTAGGAGAGCGACCAGTTGGGGAGCAGTTCCATCGTGTTCCAGCGGACGAACGGCGTCACGCTCAGCAGCGTGCGCCCGCGCGCGCGCTCGTACGCGCTGCCGAGGCGAAAGGCGCGCACGTTCCGGAAGGAGATGGGCGTGTAGTTGGCCGTGGGATTCGATCGATAGTCGGCGGCCGCCAGGGTGGAGGCGCCGGCCGTCTGCTGGTGGATGCGCGAGAAGGTCATCACCGTCCTGAGCGACTGCCCGCCCCCCATCGACCGGTCCCAGCGCAGCGTGGCGCTCTGCCGGTCGTACGCCGTACCGGTCCGCCAGCCGTCCGTTTTCGTGAGGTTCAGGTCCGCGCGGATGCCGTCCCCGCCGCGCATCCCTCCCGCGGACGCGAGCAGACGGCTCCACCCGAAGGCGCCGGCCTCCGCGTACGCCTCCACGGTGCGCCCCGCCGTGGGCGCGCGCGACTCCACGTTGATCACGCCGCCGATGGCGTCACTGCCGTACAGGGCCGTCGCGGGCCCCTTGAGCACCTCGATGCGGTCCGCCTGCGGGACGTTGACCTCGTAGAGCGCGTTGTGGTTGAAGAAGCCCGTGGAGCGCGTGGGGACGCCGTCTTCCAGGAACAGGTAGACGGGGTTGGTGGACCGGGGCTGGCGGATGGCGGTGGTGTGCCCTTCCCCGCCGGTGGCGCTCACCCACACGCCCGGCACCTGCCCCATCACCTCCGCGGGATGCGCGGGCCGCGCCGCCCGCAGTTCCGCGGCGGACACGACGCCGACGGTGGCCGGCGTCTCCGCCAGGCGCCGCACCTCGCCCGTGGTGCTGGTGACGACGACTTCCTGCAGCACCAGGCTCCGCTCGGCGAGGGCGATGCGGACGGATGCCGCCGCGCCCGCGCGCACTTCGGCGGACGCGCGGCCTTCCGCGTAGCCAACGCGCCGCGCGGTTACGGTGTACGCGCCGGCGGGCAGCGAATGGATGCGGAAGCGGCCGGCCGCGTCGGTCACGGCGGATCGGCCTCCCCCCACCTGCACGGTGGCGCCCGCGATGGGCTCCGCACCGGACGCGGTGACGACGGTTCCTTCAATGGCGCCCGGCTGCTGCGCGGCCGCGGGCGCGGCGGCAAGGACGATCGCGGCCAGCGCCCGCAGGGGGCGCCGGGCACGGTTCACGACGGGAGTGGACACACTCCACCTCTCCATGTTGACAGGTCGGCTTCGGCGGGACGCACGTGCGCGCCCGCCGGATCACGTTCTCTGGATCGACGAAACGGGATCAGGCCTGCCGGGGAGGTGCCTGCGCGAAGGGCAGAAAGTGCGGGACCAGCCGGGAGGGGAGCGCCGGGTCCTCGCGCCGCGCGGCGGGCGCCGCGGACGAGACGAGGAGGGCGAGGTGGCGGGTGGGTGACGCGGGAAGCGGCGCCGGCCCCGTGCTGACCGGGCAGACGCCGCCGCAGGTGCACGCCGAGTGCCCGTCGTGCTCCTCGGGAGCCGGCGGCGCGGGATGGTGTCCCGCGTGGCCGTGGTGCGCGGAGGGTGCCGCGTGGTCCGCCGCGCCGGTGACCGCCGCCGGCGCCGCGATGGCCGCGTGGTGCGGGCACGGGTGCGCGCCGAATGCATCCCCCGCCCCGGAGAGCAGGAAGAGCACGGCGGCCAGCAGGGCCGTCCAGCGGTAGCGCGGCGGTCGGTTCACGATTCAATGCTAAGGGTTCGGCGTCGCGCAGCCAAGATCTGCGTCCGCCGCGCGCCGCTCCAGCGGAGATCATCCGCACGACGGAAGGGAAAACCCCCACACGCGCCACTCTCCCCACCCGCGCGGCCCATCCCAGCATCCCACGTTCACCTCCTCACCCCTTCACGAAGAAAGGGACGGGGATCGCTCCCCGCCCCTCCGCGTGCTCCAGCCCGTCAGGCGCGGCTTACTTGTGGTTGCCGTGCGCCTCGGGGTGGTGGTAGGAGTCCAGCTCCTCCTTGAACTGGCCCGCGCCCGGCCCGTACCCCGTGCGGCCCACGCGGTCCGGCACCTCGATGATCACCTCGCCCACGTTGTTGTCGTAGCTGGCTTCCTCGAACATGTGGCAGAAGCCGCGCGAGTCCTTGGCCGGGCACACCTCGCCCTCGGTCTGCACGAAGGGCGGGTTGGCGGTGATGCGGATCACGTAGCGTCCGGGCGGCACCGGCTCGTTGGGATCGCTTAGCAGGAACAGCTGTCCGGGTAGCTGCTTGACGTACATGTCGCCGAACCCGGTGCTGATCCCCTGGTTGCCGGACAGGGTCAGGTTGCCGCAGTTCATGTAGTAGCGGGCCTTGGGCGCCGTGCCGGCGTGCGCCCAGGGCGTGGTGTCCAGCATGCAGAAGCCGCGCTTGCGGGCCTGCACCGGCGCGCCCAGCGAGCCATCCGGGTTCACGCGGATGATCTCGTACGTGGCGTAGTTGCGGAAGTGGAAGTGCGCGTGGCAGCTGGCGAACTCGAACAGCCCGTCCTGGTCGCTGAAGTCGCCGTCGCCGTTGGGGTCCATGTGCTTGAGCGGGTCGCCCACGTACAGGTCGGCGTCACCCACGTTGTTGATCAGCACCGAGAAGCGCAGCGAGCGGTGCGTGCCGGTGGGGATGTTGCCCTCCTCCACGCTGCACTGTCCCTCGGTGAACTGCTCCTCGCGCACCACCCACGAGCTGGCGATCGTCTTCGTGTCCACCACCAGATCGGGCGTGCCTTCCAGGTCCTGCTGCGCGGCCATGTTGGCCCGCTCCGGGGCCGCCAGGCCGCCGGCGGCGCGTTCACAGGCCGCCACGGTGCCTGCCGCCAGCAGCGCCGCCGCGCCCCATCCGAATACCGAGAGTCTGCGCATCCGTCGTCTCCACGAGGGGTTGGGAAAGGAACGGGGACCCACGTCCCCGGGGTGCCCGCGGCGGGGGCCACGGGCGCAATGAACCACAATGGTGCGGCACGTGCGCGTTCCGGTGCTGCGAGGCACCGCGAAATGCGCTCTTTTTGGCGGATTGCAGTAGTCCGCGGGGCAAGCCCCCGGACCGGTACGGCTCACGACGGGTGCGTCGCCGCGGGTAGATCGTGCGGCTGGGAAGTGCGGGTACTGCCTGCTGGATTTCCGCGAAGCCTCGGATGCGGCAGGGAAGTTCGGCGGAGGATGCTGCGCCGCCCATCGGCTCCGCGCATCGAGCGGCGCGTCCGAAATAGGGCGGGTTTGGTGTGCCTTAGTACAAGTACTGTGCCACACAGATGTAGCACAGGCGGATGGCGGGAGCGGCCGCGAGGGCCGGCGATGGGGGGGCCGCAAGCAAGGAGGAGCAGCAAAGCAGGCAGCCGCTCAGAATCCGGCGCTGGACGCCTTCGGACAAATCGTGCGGACCGGGTGCCCGACGTCGAGCATTCTCCTCGCTCGCCTGCCTCGCGTGGGGGAGGCGGCTCGGGCACCGCTACCTGCTACTCTTTTCCGCGGCAGAGAAAAGAGTGCGCCATCGTGCGAGTTGTGTCCCTGAAGGCGCTTGACGAAAAGCACGGCAGCGGCGCGCAGCCGATCTCCGCCGCGCGCCGCGTCAGCCTGCGTCCATCCCCGTCAGTGCAGCGCGAACGTATAGCTCACGCCCGCCGACAGGCCATCGAAATTCTGCAAGCCCGCCAGCAGCGCCACTCCATGCACCGGCCCAACGCGGAGGCCGGCGTTCGGATGATCGCCATCGTACTCCGCCAGCAGCGTGGCCCACCGGTGCGGCGCCAGCGACACGCCCCCGAAGAGGCCATCGAACTGCCGACCCTGGGCGCGAAGCGGAAGCAAGTCGGCACCGTACCCCAGGTGCACGCCCATCCGCCCCGCGGCCGTCGGCAGAGTCTTCGACGCGACGGC
This sequence comes from Longimicrobium sp., assembly GCA_036259455.1. GTDB lineage: Bacteria > Gemmatimonadota > Gemmatimonadetes > Longimicrobiales > Longimicrobiaceae > Longimicrobium. Next base: position 5,446 of record DATABT010000913.1, read on the forward strand.
GTACTGCGCGTGGAAGATCCGCGTCCCCACGATGTCGTGCACGCCCATCGCGAGGGCGGGATGGCGATCACCCTCCTTCAGCAGCCGGACGCGAAAGCTCACCATCCGATCCCCGAGCGCCTGACGCGGCACGTCTTCGATGCGCGTCAGCCGCAGC
>DATABT010000914.1:0-10816 GCA_036259455.1 Longimicrobium sp.
CCGGATCACCAGCACGGGTGAGTAGATTTCTCAGTCGGCGCCATGGGAATCCTGCACGGGCTGAGTTCCGTGCAGGCGCCTCCTTCGAAATGACAGTTCGGCGTCGGGTCTGTTTACCTGCAACAAAATCGACGAAGAACCCAGAAAAATCGCCCTATCCCCCGAGCAGCTGGGCGACGGTGTAGATGAAGAGCCCCACCAGGCCGCCGACGAGGGTGCCGTTGATGCGGATGTACTGCAGGTCGCGGCCGATCTGCAGCTCGATCTTCTGCGTGGTGTCTTCCGGGTCCCACGCGGCCACGGTGGTCTCGATGAGCGCCGCCACCTCGTGCCGGTACTGGTCCACCACGTACAGAACCGCCTGCTCCACCCACCCGTTCACCTTCTCCAGCAGCTCCTCGTCCGTCTGCAGCGACGCGCCGAAGCGGGTTACGGCGTGGCCCACGCGGCGGCGGAACTCGCTCTGCGGGTCGGCGCTGTGCTTGAGCACGGAACCCTTCACGTCCGCCCACAGGCTGCCGGAGTACTCGCGCACCGCGGGATGGCGCAGCACCTCCTCCTTGAGCTCCTCGCCGCGGGCGATCATCTCCGGCGAACTCTTGAGCCGCTCCACGAACTCCGCGACCGCCTCGTTGAAGCGGTGGCGCAGCGGGTGGGCGGGGTCGCTGGTGACCTCGTGCAGCGTCTTTTCAACGCTGCGGACCAGCTTGAGGTAGATCTGCTCGTCCACCGCCTGCGGCATCCACCACGGGGTTTCGCGGCTAATCTTGGCCCGCAGCGCCTCCCGGTTCTCGTCGAACAGCCGCTCGAACAGGCGGATGGCGCTGTCCAGCAGCTCCTGGTGCCGGTTGTCCGCCGTCACCAGGGTGAGGACGTTGCCCATCAGCGGCGCCACCTGCGTCTTGCGCACGCGGCTGACGACGCTGGTCTCGATGATCTCCTGGATCTCCTCGTCGCGCAGCACCTGGACGAGGCCGCTGACCCCCGCCGCCGCGTGCCTGCCCACCGTGTCGCCGTGCTCGGGGTTGGCCAGCCACTCCGCCAGCTTCCTGGCCACGTTGGCCGAGCGAATGCGGGCGACGATGACGGGCGGCGAGAGGAAGTTGTTCTGCACGAAGTTGCCCAGGCTGATGCCGATGCGCTCCTTGCGGCTGGGGATGATGGCCGTGTGCGGGATGGGAATGCCCAGCGGGTAGCGGAAGAGCGCCGTGACCGCGAACCAGTCGGCGATGGCGCCCACCATGGCCGCCTCCGCCGTGGCGCGGATGTATCCCAGCCAGGGCCAGCGGTGCTCCAGGATGCTGGCGACGATGAAGACGAGCGTCGCCAGCAGCAGCAGCCCCGTGGCGAGGCGCTTCATGCGGATGAGCCGCGTGCGCTTTTCTTCTTCGTCGCGCAGCGGCGGAAGGGTCAGCCGGCCGATTTCCAACGGAAAGTGCCCGGTGTCGAGTGCCCAGTGTCCAGGAAACGGTTCACGCCCGCCGTTCCGTGGAGGATGCGTGCCACTCTACGCGAATCACTGCCTAGCGGGATTCGGACGAAAGCGAAGCATCTCACGCCGAGCCGTTTCACCGTTCGGCGATGCACTCGGCGGCATCGTTCCAGCGCCAGCGGACGTCGCGGCCATGCAGGTGCACGCCGCCGATCCACCGGTCGATGCCGTGCAGCCACACCGCGTCCGCGCGGCCCATCAGCACGTCGCGGCCGGCATCCGTCAGCGTCGCGTGGCGCTCCATCATCCGGTCCGGACCGTCCGACGGAGCGGCATCGCCGGCCCAGCGCAGGAGCGGGGCGTGCCCGTTCGCCAGCGTCTCGACGATGCCGGCGAAGCTCCAGTCGCCCATCCACACGGCATCCTCCACCGCGTGGTGCGCGTCGGGATACGCCTCGCGCAGGGAGCGCGGCCCTTCGGCAAAGGCCTGCAGCGCCTGGCGTTCGGAGCGGGAAAGGCCGTCGTCCACGCCGGGATACTCCTGCAGCAGCCGCAGCAGCGCCCGCGGCAGGTGCGGAAGGAGGCGCGCGTCGCCGGCGTAGACCACCGTCTCGATCTGCCGCGGATCGGGGCCGCGGAACGCATCCCACGCCCACCGCCCCAGCGCCAGCTGGCCGCGGCTGACGGGCTCGCGGGTCTCGAACAGCTCCCGCGCGTGCTCCGGGTCCACCATCCCCAGGTACTCCGGGGGATTGATGAGCGTAAGGCGCGGGTGCGGGTGGTCGGCGAACCAGTCCAGCACCTGCAGCAGCTGCAGCTGGTCGTACAGGTCGTGCTCGAACCAGAGCACCACCTCGTCCTCGTCCCGCGCGCAGGCGAGGATGCGGTCGCGCTCGGCGAAGGAGCGGCGCACCTCGCCCGCGTCCCCGCCGCCGCGGGCGGCGAGGAATTCCGCGCGCACGGCGCTCAGCCGCTCCAGCGGCAGCCCGGCGGGGACGGGACCGTCGTGCAGCACGTCGCGCCAGGGAAGGATGGTGCCCTCCACCCCCGCCGCGCGAATGCGCTCCGCAGCGCTGTCGCCGTTGGTGACGTGCAGCATCTCAGGCGTCCAGCGACCGGTCGCCGGGCTCCGTCCACCCCGGGCGGCCGCGCATCTCGGCGGCCAGCGGCGTCTCCCGCGTCTCGGTCATCAGCACCGTCTGGTTGGCTCGGGTGACGAACATGCACCTGTACAGCCCGGCCTGGTGCCGCGAGACGCCGCGCTTCTTCAGCGCGTCCAGCGCCGCCTCCACCTCGCGCACGCCGTCGCCCGGCTTGATGAACACGTGATACGGATCGCTCATCTCTCGTCCCCGTCCCGGTTTCCGTCCCCGCCGTTGTCCCCGCCGCGCTGCGCGGGAAAGAGGCTCGCCAGCATCCCCGCGCCCTTGTTCCGGCGGATGGGGAAGACGTCCGCCACCACCGCGTCGCCGTCCGTGCGCCGCTCCCCGCCGGAATCGTAGACCACCAGCACCTCGTCCGCCGCTCCGTCGTCCCCGTGCAGGCAGCAGACGCCCTCGGGGTGGTCGGCGCCGCCGTCCACGTCGTGCGGCAGGTCCAGCAGCTTCTCCAGCTGGTCGCGCCCGGTGATGGAGTCCGCCTGCAGCTTCACCGCGCCGCGCCAGCGAAAGAGCGTGGCCGGCGCGCGCACCGCCATGGTGGGCCCGGCGAGGACGAGCAGGTCGTCGCCGTCCGCGGTGATCTCGCGGACGCCCAGGCCGTCCAGATCCAGCAGGTGCTTGCGGTACCGCCGCCCGTCCGTCCCGATGCGTTTGAGCTTCAGGCGCCCGGGGCGACCCGCCTTCACCGGCTGGACCTCCAGCACCACCGCCCAGCCGCGGACCACGGGCCCGCGCAGGCCCAGGAACAGGCGCCCCTCCGCCGCGGCCAGGCCCTCCACGTCGAAGCCGTTGTCCTTGCCCGGCACCTTGCGGTACAGGCGCAGGTGCTCGTCGTCGCGAATGGCGCGCATCAGGGCGCTCTTCTGCCCCTTCCCCTTGAGCCGCGCCGCGGTCAGGGTGGCGGACGGGTCGCGCGGGTCGGGGCACGTCCGCCGCGGGACCAGGCCGCCGCCCTGCGGATCCTCCTCCAGCGGAATGCGGGCGAGCAGGTAGCGGTTCTCGTCCTGGTCCACGTCCGCGAGCTCGGCGAACGCCTTCTCCACGCCGTCCTCCGCGTCGGGCCTGCCTCGCTTGCGGCCGTGCGACCCCACGATCCACAGGTACGGCGGCGCCCAGGCCAGCCCCTCCACGTCCACCTCGCCCTCGTCCGCGGCGGGAAGGTCCAGCACCTCGTGGATGCGGTACGTGCGGTGGTCGCCGAACCGGCCGTCGTTCAGCCGGGTGACGCGCTCCAGGGTGGCGGTCTCGTCGCACCCCAGCCAGAGGTGCGGGCCGGTCTGGACCACGGCGGAAAGGCTCTGCCGGATGTCGCGGGCCTCCACGTCGCCCTCGGGCGGGGCGTTCAGGTGGATGCGGACGGTGGCCGTGGCGTCGCTCATGGTTCGGAACGCGGGTTCAGCGGGTGGGACGGGCGCGGCTGCGCGCCGCGCGCGAGCGGACGATGCGCACGCCGTCCGTGCTCTCGTACTGCACCAGCGTACGCGATTCCCGGTCCATCCAGTACGTTCCCGCCGAGCCGCCCTCCGGCACGTTCACCCGCCAGGTGCGCGCGCGTCCGCCGCCGGGAAGCCGCAGCGTCTCAGCCTCCTCCACCCGGATGCGCACCGTCTGCCGGCGGTCCTCCACCCACTCGTAGAGCGCCACCTGCGCCGTGTAGCCCTCGGCCAGCGGCAGGGCGCCCAGCAGCAGGTCCATGGTCGCGGCGTAGAAGACGGGGGCGTCCAGCGCGACGTGGATGGTGTCCACGCCCCAGTCGCCCTCGATGGTCTTCCGCACCCCGCCGGGGCCGAAGTCCAGCCACACCGTCTGCTCCTGCCCGCCGATGCGCACGTGCAGCGGCGCCAGCGTCCGCCGCTCCAGCGCAAAGGAGTCCGCCTGCACCAGGTCGCCGTCCACCAGCACCATCTCCCTGCGGGCGATGGCCTCCACCCCGCCGATCGTCGTGAAGCGGGTGCGCAGCCGCATCTCGCCGAACGGCTCGGCGTCATCCTCCAGGTCGTACATCTCGAACTCGTCCATCCGCTCGGGGATGGAGTCGCCGGCCACCTGCGCGCTCCCCGGACGAACGACGTCCTGCGCGGCGGCGGGCGCGGCACGGAGGAGCAGCGGCACGAGGAGGAGATGGAGGCGCATGGGCGGATGGAAGAAGGCGTGTCGGGACCGGCGCGGCATTGTAGCAGAGGGCGCGGGGCGGGGAAAGCGGACGACGAGGGGACTTGAATCATTCGTTCCCCGACGTAAATTGCATAGCCCACGCGCGCGCCTTCCTCCCGATGGAGCCAAAGACCATGCAGGACCGCCTTTTCCGCGCTCTCCCCTACGTCGCCCTGGCCGCCGCGGCGGTGCTGGTGGTGGTGCTGGGACAGCAGAAGCGCGACCTGATCGAGCAGGTGGAGCAGACGCAGTACCAGCTGCGGCAGGCGCGCACGGAGCCCATCCGCGGGATGTGGATGCCGGCGTTCCAGACGGCCACGCTGGAGGGCCAGCCGGCCACCATCGGCGAGGTGCAGGGCGGCGAGGGACGACAGGTGCTGTTGATGTACACGACGACCTGCCCGTACTGCCTGAGCAGCATCCCCGCCTGGAAGCGGATCAAGGCCGCGGCGGACACCATCACCTCCATCCGCACGGCCGTCTACGGCGTGTCGCTGGACTCGGCGGACGTGACGCGGAAGTACATCGCGCAGCACCGCCTGCCGTACCCCACGGTGCGCTTCCCGGACGAAAAGGTGGCGGGGATGTACCGCGCCGGCACCGTTCCCATCACGATCGTGCTGGACGAGCGCGGCCGCGCCATCTACTCGCGCACCGGCGAGCTGAGCAGCCAGGCGGCCGTCGACTCGGTGATCCAGGCCATCCGCTGGCGCCCGGCTCCGCCCGACACCACGCAGCCCGCGCAGGCGCAGCAGGGGCAGACGCAGGGCTAGTCCGCCAGAAAAGAAAGTCTCACGCGGAGACGCGGAGGTCACGGAGAAACGTTCTCCGCGACCTCCGCGTCTCCGCGTGAGATTCTTGTGTTCGGCGAACGGCTACGCTTCCCCTTCCGCGGGCCCTCCCCCAGATTCTTCGTCCCTCATCAACAGGAAACGGAGACGGAATGGCGGACCGGGAGGAGATCCTGCGGCGGACGAAGGCGTTCGTGCGCGAGCGGATGCACGGCGAGGGGAGCGGTCACGACTGGTGGCACGTGGACCGGGTGCGGCGAATGGCGCTGCGCCTGGCGCGCGAGGAGGGCGCGGACCCGTACGTGACGGAGCTGGCCGCGCTGCTGCACGACGTGGCTGACCACAAGTTCCACGACGGCGACGAGACGGCCGGCCCGCGCGCCGCCGGCGCCTGGCTCACCCAAGCCGGCGCGGACGCGGAGACCGTCGCCCACGTGTGCGACATCATCGCCGCGCTCTCGTACAAGGGCGCGGGGGTGCCCACGCCGATGGCGACCTCCGAAGGCGCCGTGGTGCAGGACGCCGACCGCCTGGACGCCATCGGCGCCATCGGCATCGCGCGGACGTTCGCGTACGGCGGCAGCCGCGGCCGTCCGATGCACGATCCGGAGGGCGACGCGCCGGTGATGCACGACAGCTTCGACCGCTACAAGGCGAGCGCGGGGCCCACCATCAACCACTTTCACGAAAAGCTGCTCCTGCTGCGCGACCGGATGAACACCCCCGCCGCCCGCCGCATCGCGGAGGATCGCCACCGCTTCATGCAGGAGTTCCTGGACCGCTTTCACCGTGAGTGGGACGGCGCGGACCAATAGGCGGAGGGTCAGGTCAAAGCGCGCCCTTTTCCCACGGACCCCAGATGGCGTACGTACCGCCGGCCAGGGTGGTGGCGGCGCTGGTGCCGCCCTGGATGTTGAAGAACAGCGTCTTGCCGTCGGGGCTGAAGCACGCGCCCGCCGTCTCCGCCGACACGCCGGCCGTGCGGATGAAGTCGAAGATCTGCCCCTCGGGCGTGAGCCCGCGCAGGAACTGCTCGCCCGCGCTGTCCTCGCACAGCACCAGGCCGCCGCGCGGGCTCACGCACAGGTTGTCGGGGCTGTCCAGCACGTCGCGCGACGGCGACTCGAAGATCAGCGTCAGCGTGCCGTCGTCATCGCCGTCCGGGCGGTAGCTCCACACCTGCCCGGCCGCCGCGTTGCCGCCGCTGGTGGCGTTGAAGTACACGTTCCCTTCGCCGTACCAGCACCCCTCCAGCCGCTGGAAAACGGCGCCGCCGCGCGCCCATCCCTGCTGGAACACGGCCGACAGGTTGCCCTCCGCGCCCGCGGGATCGGGATCGTCGATGTCCACCCACTCCGCGCGGAGCTGCGCGCCCACCGTCTGCCCGTGCACCGTCACGTACTGCGGCCGGCCGCGCACGGCCAGCATCTGCAGCCGCCCCCCCGCAGCCAGGTTCCCCGGCTGCGCGGGGAGAAAGCGGTAGAATCCCGCGCCCCTTCCCGCCGCGATCGCGGGATCGTACGACACGTCCTCCGTCAGGTACACGTGGCCGGACCGCGGATCTACCGCCATGGCCTCGTGGACGAAGCGGCCCATCGCACGCAGCGGCACCGGCTCCACCTCCTCGTTCGCCGACGCGGGGACCTCGAAGCAGTAGCCGTGCGCCCGCTCGTACCCCGCCGCCGGGCCCACCGTCGTCTCCTCGCAGGTAATCCACGAGCCCCACGGCGTGGGCCCGCCCGCGCAGTTGGTGTGCGTGCCGCTCAGGCTCACGAACTCGCGCTCCAGCTCCACCGACCCGTCGCGCGCCTGCCGCACTTCCAGCGTCGACGTTCCGCCGCCCGCCTTGCGGTCGTATGCGCGCGCGCCGGGGCCCAGCAGCTGCGCGGTGGTGGCGGGGTCGCGCACCTCGTGGTTGCGCACCAGCCGCACGCGGCCGTCCTCCGCCTCGAACGCCGCCATCCCGTCCACGCCGTAGCGCACCGTGAGCCCCGGGTTCACCGTGGACGGCGCCCGCGTGGTGCTGAGCTTGCGCGCGGTGAACCCCTCCGGAATCCACAGCTCCGGCACGTCCGCGCTGGGAAGGAGCGGCCCGTAGCCCGGCCCGCGCGGCACGGGCCCCACGCCGCGCGAGCAGGCGGACAGCCCCAGCAGCGAGGGCGCCACCAGCGCGCCGCCGCCCAGCACGGCGGCCTGGCGAAGAAAGGTGCGGCGGTCGAGATCGTGCGTCATACTCAGGGTGGGGAGCGAGGGATAGATCCGTTCGTTCGATGGATGATTTACGCCGTCGCGCGTCACACGGCCAGTCGGCACACGTCACACGGCTGTTTCGAAGGGGGTGGATGAGGGGATGGCGGGAGGGAGGATGGAAGGCCGCGTGTGCGTGATCACCGGCGCCACGGCGGGGATGGGGCAGGCCACGGCGATGGAGCTGGCCCGCCGCGGGGCGACCGTGGTGCTGGTCGCGCGCAGCCGCCAGAAGGCGGAGCGCACGCGCGCGGAGGTGGTGCGCGCCGCCGGACACGACGGCGTGGGCATCGTGCTGGCGGACCTCTCCTCGCAGGCGCAGGTGCGCGCCGCCGCGGCGGAGATCGACCAGCGGTGGCCCGCCGTCCACGTCCTCATCAACAACGCCGCCGCCTACACGCGCCGGCGTGAAGAGACGGTGGACGGGATCGAGATGCAGCTCGCCGTCAACCACCTCGCGCCCTTTCTGCTGACCAACCTGCTGCTCTACCGGCTGCGCGCCGGCGCCCAGGCGCGCGTGGTGACGTTCAGCTCCGGCGCGCACCGCTACGGCAGGATCCGCTGGGACGACCCGGGGCTGAGCCGCGGATACAACGGCCTGCTCCAGTACAGCAACACCAAGCTGTTCAACGTGCTCTTTACCCGCGAGCTGGCGCGGCGCGTGCCGCCTCCCACGCTCACGGCCAACGCGCTGCACCCCGGCGTGGTGGGCACGGCGCTGCTGCTGGGCGGATGGGCACCGCTCAAGCTGTTCAAGCGGTGGATGCGCACGCCCGAGCAGGGCGCCCGGACGGCCATCTGGCTCGCCACCTCGCCGGAGGTGGCGAACGTGACGGGCGAGTACTTTCGGGACGAGCGCCCCGCCCGCGTCGCCCCTGCCGCCCTGGACGACGATGCCGCCCGCCGCCTGTGGGAGCTCAGCGCACAGCTGACGGGATTGGATGCGACCGCCTCCGACAATGTGAACGGCGGATAATCGAGAGGAAAGCCCAGCCATGGTTTCCTGAGGGAGCGCCGCGCGAAACCTGAACGTACGCAATACGTTGCACGCGACCGAAAGATCTCCTCACCGCCACTGGGGCCCGGCCTTGAGGCACGAAGTCGGCCCCGCGGTCCCGCCGGCGAGATCCTTCGGTCGGCGCACAGGCTCTGTGTTCGGCGCACGATGCAGCGCGGTGCCTCCCCGCATTGAAGGAAGCTCTGGGTGAGCGCGGAGCGCGAAAGCGGGTCACCAGCACGGGTGAGTAGATTTCTCAGTCGGCGCCACCGTTTCCTGCACCGGCAGCGATCACGCGGGCGCCTCCTTCGAAATGACAGCCGGGCCGTGGGCCACCTTTCATGGCACAGGGTGCGGCGCGGGATGACTCGGGAAATCATGGGAGGGACGTGCTCCGCGGGCGATGGCGCTTGCTTCGGGATTTGTGCGGGTGTAATCTACGTGACGGTTTCCGCTCCTCTCTGGCCACCGACGTGACCGCCGCCACTGCCTCCGACGCCGAATCGCTCTCCTGCGCCATCGCCGGCCGGTACGCCGGCCGCTGGGCGCGGAGCGTCGCGCGTCCGGCGGCGGCGGATGAGGAGGGCGATCCGCGGGGGCTCTGGTTCATCGACGGCTTCGCGGGAGCGGACCTGCAGCGCGCCGCGCTCCGCGGCGCCAGCGCGAAGCCCGCCGCCCTCGCCGCCATCCAGGCGCTGGACGAAGCCGCCGCCGGCCTCGCGCGCATCATCCTGATCGAAGAAGACCCCGGCCTTCTCGGACGGCTCTCCGAAGAGCTGGATACGCTCGGCGTCATCGACCGCGTCCGCGTCGCCTCCGACCCCGCGAAAGCGGCACCCGGCGAGATCCTGCTGATCGAAGCCCCGTTCGCCTCGGCCGCCGGATGGGTGGCGGAGGCGATCGGCGACGAGCCCGCGCTGGTACGCCTTGCGCCACTCGCCGCCCGGTCGCTGCCGTGGACGGCGCTGGAGCCCATCGCCCAGCGGAAGTGCACGGACGTGCTGCTGCGCTTTCCGCGCGAGGACTTCGAGAAGCAGGCACGCTTCACCGGCCCGCTCGCCGACCTTCCGCCGCACCTGCGCCGCGTGGTGGAAGGCTGCTCGCAGCTGCTGGGGGATGCGCGGCACGGCTGGCTCCTCGCCTGGCGCCATGTCCAGCGCAACGCCGGCCCCGACGCCACGCTTGCCGCCATGCTGGAGCGCATGCAGGCGCTTCTGGCGTCCGCCGGCGACGAGCGGTTCACGCACGCCCTGCGCGTCGAGGGAAAAGGCGACGCCGTCCACCTGCTCCTCTCCACCGCCCATCCCGAGCACGCGCTGGAGCTGAACGGCGCCTCGGTGGATGGCGGCGCCAAGCAGAAGCCGGCCTCCCGGCGCAGATCTTCCGCGCCCAAGCCCGCTGACGCCGCGGCTCCCGCTCCCGCCCCGACGGACTCCGCTTCCGCCGATCCAGCGCCCGAAGTCGTCGCCGAGCCGGCCGCACCCGAGCCGGCCGCCGCCGTCCTCGACCTGTTCGCCCTTGCGCCGGAGCCCGAGCCGGAGCCGGGCGGCCCCGACCTCGCCGCGTTCGCGGACGAGTTGCACGCGCGGCACGTGGGCGCGCGGGTGCCGGTGCGCGAGGTGCTGGCGGGCGTCGCGGACAGCGGCCTTACGCCCGAGCAGGTGCGCACGGCGCTCGCCCTTCTCAAACGCGCCGGCCGCGCCGCCTGTCGTTCGCTCGACGCCGATGGCGCGGAGGTGGAGTTCCTGGCCCAGCCGCGCGTCTCCGCGCCGCGCCCCCGCAAGCCGCGAAAACCCGCGCCCGGCGAACTGGGCCTCTTCGATGAGCCGGAGGAATGAGATTGCGATGGAGGTCGCGGAGAGAACCTTCATCCGCGTCCGCCGTGTGAAAAAAAACGGGTTCTTCGTCGATTTTGTGCAGGTAAACAGACCCGACGCCGAACTGTCATTTCGAAGGAGGCGCCTGCACCGAACTCAACCCGTGCAGGATTTCCATGGCGCCGACTGAGAAATCTACTCACCCGTGCTGGTGATCC
>DATABT010000915.1:0-2820 GCA_036259455.1 Longimicrobium sp.
AGATCCTGCATGAGGCAAGTCCTCGTGGGCGCCTCCTTCGAAATGACAGCTCACGGCGCAGACTTCGTGCGTGCAACGAAATCCGCGATGAACCTTTATTTTCGGTTCTTCGTCGATCTTGTTGCAGGTAAACAGACCCGATGCCGAACTGTCATTTCGAAGGAGGCGCCGCACCGAACTCAGCCCGTGCAGGATTTCCAGGAACGCCTCCTCTGCGGAGGGCGTGGCGAACGAGTTCCAGGGGCAGACTTCCTGGGAGATCTGTCGACTTCCCCGTTTCTCAATCCCATTCTCAACGGGACGACGGACCGTCCGACGCGGCCGCCTCCGGCATGGAAACCCGTCGCACGGGCGCATCCTCTATTGCGCAGCAGCCGCGCCGCGCGCACGCCCGGGCGACACGTACGGCAACGCCGCCCCGCCCTGTCGGACGGGGCGGCGCGTGCACAGATTGCGGGCCGCGCGAGACGTCCGCTCGCTCCGTCCCACATCCCTTCCAAACGACCCGATGAAGCCCGTTCTCCGTCTGCTCGCCGCGGTGGCCGCGGCCGCGATCGCCGGTGGCGCCCACGCGCAGGCGCCGGAGGTGCTCAAGGTGGATCCGCCCAACTGGTGGGCGGGCCACTCCATCAACCCCGTCCGCCTGCTCATCCGCGGGCGCAACCTGGCCGGCGCGCGGATGGAGTGCCCGCGGCTGGCGTGCGGGGAGGTAAAGGTGAACGCGGCCGGAACGTACGCGTTCGTCGACGTCACCGTGGCCCACGGGGCGGCGCCGGGGCAGTACCCGCTCACCCTGCGCACGGGCGGCGGCGCGGCGCAGGTGCCGTTCACCGTGTCGGCGGCGCTGCCGGCCACGGGGCGCTACCAGGGCTTCGGGCCCGACGACGTGCTGTACCTGCTGATGCCGGACCGCTTTGCGAACGGCGACCCGCGCAACGACGAGCCGGCCGTGTCGCGCGGCATCCTGGACCGCGGGGGCGCGCGGCGCTGGCACGGCGGCGACCTGGAGGGAGTGCGCCAGAAGCTGCCGTACCTGCGCGACCTGGGGATCACCGCCATCAGGATGAACCCCATCTACGACAACACCAACACGCTGGACACAAAAGAAGTCTACGACGGGCAGCCCACCACGGCGTACCACGGCTACCACGCCATCGACTACTACGCGGTGGACGAGCGCTTCGGCGACATGCAGGCGCTGCGGCGGCTGGTGGACGAGGCGCACGCGCAGGGGATCAAGATCATCCTGGACATGGTGGCCAACCACACCAGTGCCTACCACCCCTGGGTCACCGACTCGCCCACGCCCACCTGGTACAACGGCACGGCGGAGCGGCACCTGTCCAACAACTGGCAGGTGTGGACGCTGGCGGACCCGCACGCCACGCCCGACATCCGCCGCCCGGTGCTGGAGGGCTGGTTCGTCGACATCCTGCCGGACCTGAACCAGGACGACCCCGAGGTGGCGCGCTACATCATCCAGAACACCCTGTGGTGGGCGGGGATGACCGGCATCGACGGCATTCGCCAGGACACCTGGCCCTACGTGCCGCGCTCCTTCTGGCGCGAGTGGATGGCCGCCGTCCGCCGCGAGCACCCCACCATGCGCGTGGTTGGCGAGGTGTTCGACGGCGATCCGGCCACGGTCTCGTTCTTTACGAGCGGCCGGGCGCGGTGGGATGGCATCGACGACGGCGTGGACGCGCTCTTCGACTTTCCCCTCTTCTTTCCGCTGCGGCGCGCCTTTGCCGAAGGCAGGCCGCTGCGCGAGGTGGCGCAGATGCTGGGGCGCGACCACCTGTACGAGGATCCCCAATCCATGGTGACCTTTCTGGGGCTGCACGACGTGGCGCGCTTCATGGGCGAGCAGGGTGCCTCGCACGAAGGGTTGCGGCTGGCGTACACCTTTCTGCTCACCACGCGCGGCACGCCGCTGCTGTACTACGGCGACGAGATCGGCATGCCCGGCGGCGGCGACCCCGACAACCGCCGCGACTTTCCCGGCGGGTGGCCCGGCGACCCCCGCGACGCGTTCCAGGCGTCGGGGCGCACGGCGGAGGAGCAGGCTACCTTCGCGCACGTGCAGACGCTGCTGCGGCTGCGCCCGCAGCGCGGCGAGCTGCGCCAGGGGCCGCTGGTGAACCTGCACGTGGCCGACCAGCAGTACGTCTACCGCCGGGGGGCCACCGTGGTGGCGCTGAACAACGACACCACCGCCGCCGAAGTGCGCATCCCCGCCGCGGAGCTGGGCCCGGACGTGCTGGGCCGCTGCGCCCCGCCCCGCCGCGACGGCGACGCCCTGGTCATCGCCATCCCGCCCCGCACCGGCTGCGTGTTCTGAGCGGAGGGGAGGGAGCTCCGTCGCGGCGTGGTGCACTGAGTACCAGGCGGGGCACCGCGCCGCACAGGCCAGGCGGTGGAGCGGTGCGCCTGCCGGGCGCAGCACGACCAATCGGTCACCCGCTGGAGCCCTGCGGATCCGGGCGCCCTGGACCGAAGTCGTGGCGAGGGCGCTTTCGATCTCGCGCGGATCGTTGGGCGGCAGCTGTTTCGGCCTGGCCGGGCGCAAGACCCCGCGCTGGTTGGTTCAGTCGATGGCCCAACGAGACCGGCCCCGGGGGACCATCTCCCCCGGCGGCCGGTGGTGCTCGGGACGGCGGTCAGGCCGGCGTCCCCTTGGGCTTGGCGAGGCCGATGAAGATGACGATCCCGTCGCCGCCAGGGTTCCCGCCGTTCGGCTCGAAGTCGGTGCCGAAGCGCGGCTTCCAGTTGTTCACCGCCCAGATGTTCCCCGCCGCGTCGATGGTCACGCTGGTCATG
>DATABT010000916.1:0-2026 GCA_036259455.1 Longimicrobium sp.
CGCGTGCCGCGAAGTTCTTTGCCGTTGCCGCCGGCATGGCGCTGGCGGCGTGCGACCAGCCCGCCGGCTCGTCGGTGGAAACGTACGAGCTGGCGACCGTGAACCAGCAGGCGCTCCCCGCGCCCTACCCCGATCCCCTGATGCCCGCCGGCCAGTTCCGCGTTACGGCGGGGCAGCTGGTGCTGCACGACGACGGTACCATGTCCGGCAGCTTTACCGTGGCCTGCGCGCCCAGCAGCAATCCGGGCAGCACCTGCCAGGTGGACGACCCGGAGGAGGACTTCGCGGGCAGCTACTCGCGCGAGGAGGGGTGGGTGGAGCTCGGCAGCCGCCGCTATCCCGCCGAGTTCACGAATGGGGCGGTGTCGGTGCGCATCTTCGTCCCGTCGTACGTGGGCTACTACCCCGAGTACAACGTCCGCTTCACGCGCTGACCCGGCATTCCGCGCGGACGCGGCCCTGCGCCCGACGAGTGAAACCGCGGCTGGAATTCACGAAGCTCGCCGAGCCAGGTCGTACCCGCAGTTGAAGCCCCGCGCAGTCTGCGGGGCTTTCCGCTCTTTCAGCCGCGGATTCATCCGCCAAGCGCGGAGCCGGCCATCCGCCGTGGAGCCGTCCTGTGAGCCGCGGAGTCATCCGCCCGGCGCGGAGCCGGCCGAATCCGCACCCGTCCCCGCCGCGGAACCCACGGCCGTCCCCGCCGCCTCGCCCGCCGTTCCCGCGCCTGCCGCCGGATCGCGCAGCACGGGCTCCAGCGTCTTCCACACCGTCGCGGCGACGCGCTGGTGGCCCTGCTCGTTGGGGTGAATGCCGTCCGCCAGGTTCAAATCCGGCTGCGCGGCCACGCCCTCCAGCAGAAAGGGGATGAACGTCAGCCCGTTCTCCCGCGCCAGCTCGGGATAGGTCTCGTTGAACTCGCGGACGTAGCGCTCGCCCAGGTTGGGCGCGGCCAGCATCCCCGCCAGCACGATGCGCGCTCGCGGCCGCGCGGCGCGCACCGTGTCGATGATCCCCTGGATGTTGGCGCGCATGGTGTCCACGTCCGCGCCGGTCAGCATGTCGTTGGCGCCGGTCTCGATCACCAGCACGTCGAAGGGCTGCTTGAGCAGCCAGGTGCGCACCCGCTGCAGCGCCGCCGCGCTCTTTTCGCCGCTGAGCCCCGAGTTCACCACCTCCCACCGCAGCCCGGCGCTGTCGATCTTCTGCTGGATTACGGCGGGGTAGGCGTCCTCGCGCTCCAGCCCGTACCCATCGGTCAGGCTGGTGCCCAGGAACATCACGATCCGGCGATTAGCGGTGGATGACGATTCCGCATCGGCGGCGCTGCCGGCGGCGGATTCGCCCGGCGGCCGGTTGCTTTCGGCGTCCCCGCATCCGAAGATCAGGAACGGAAGTACGAGGGCCCACCACGGGCGCATGCGAAGCACGAACGGCGGTACGATGCTCATTGCGGACGATCTCCAGAAAACCTATCGCAGCGGCGGACGTCCGCTGGCGGCGCTACAGAACGTAAGCTTTCAGGTGGAGCCGGGCGAGACGGTGGCCATCGTGGGCCCGTCCGGCAGCGGCAAGACCACGCTCCTGGGCCTGCTCGCCGGCCTGGACCGCCCCACCGGCGGCCGCGTGCTGCTGGACGGCACCGACCTGGGCGCGCTCTCCGAAGACGACCGGGCACGGCTGCGGCGCGAGAAGATCGGATTCGTCTTTCAGTCCTTTCAGCTCATCCCCACGCTCACGGCGCGCGAGAACGTGGCGGTGCCGCTGGACCTGGCCGGCAACGGCGGCGGCGCCGCGCGCGCGGACGAGCTTCTGGAGCGCGTGGGCCTGGGCGGGCGCGGGCACCACTACCCCGCGCAGCTCTCCGGCGGGGAGCAGCAGCGGGTGGCGGTGGCGCGCGCCTTCATCCACCGCCCGTCCATCCTCTTCGCCGACGAACCCACGGGCAACCTCGATGCCGCCACGGGCGAGCGCGTCATCGAATTGATGATGGAGCTCAACCGGGAGATCGGGACGACGCTCGTCCTCG
>DATABT010000917.1:0-5831 GCA_036259455.1 Longimicrobium sp.
GCGCGGTCCGCGCAGGCGGACCGCGCGGCCGCCGCATTTTGCGCGCGGCGGCGTGGCTTGCTACGCGCGCCGTCCTGTCCAGGTGCGGCAGCGGCCAGCGGGGAGGCGAGCGATGAAGCGGCCGCAGCGGGAGTTCTACTCCATCGGCGAGGTGTGCGCGCTGTTCGACGTGAAGCCGCACGTGCTGCGCTACTGGGAGGCGCAGTTCCCGGCGCTGTCGCCGCCCAAGAACCGCTCCGGCAACCGCGTGTACCGCGCCCGCGACCTGGAGCTGATCGCGCTCATCCGCCACCTGGTGCACGACGAGCGCTACACGCTTGAAGGCGCCCGCAAGCGCATCGACGAGCTGCGCCAGGAAGGCGCCGCGGCGGAGCTGGCGTCGCGCGCGCTGGAGCGCTCCTTCGTCCGCTCGCTGCGCACCGAGCTGGAGGAGATCCTGGAGCTGCTGGAGCCGGTGAACGGCTGAGGGGCCCTCCCCCGGCGACGCCTGAGAGCGCGCACCCCCTCCCGCAAACTGCGCGGGAGGGGGGATAAACAACACGGAACTCCGTGTACCGGCAGCGTTTGGTGCATGGGACCCGCTCGGCCACCCCTCCCCCGGGGTTTGTGGAGGGGTCGACCGCCGTCGCGAGGAACGAGCGAAAGGCCGGTCGGGGGAGAGGGTCCCGCGGAACGCGCCGCCTTCACTTTCGCACTCTCGCACTTTCGCCTCCATGAAGTTAGGCGTCGTCGGCACGTTCGTCTGGGACACCATCTGGACGCTGGAAGACGTGCGGGCGGGACGGCCGTTCGAGACGTGGGGCGGCGTCGCGTACTCGCTCGCTGCCGCCGCCGCGGCGCGCGCGGACAGGTGGGAGATCGTGCCGATCGTCAAAGTCGGCTCGGACCTGGCGGGAGACGCGCGGCGGTTCATGGCGGAGCTGCCGGGTGTGAATGCGGGGCCGGGGGTGCTCGTCGTTCCCGAGCCGAACAACCGCGTGGAGCTGCGCTACACGGACCAGGAGCGGCGCGGCGAGCGGCTGACGGGCGGCGTGAACGCGTGGGAGTGGGACGAGCTCGCGCCGCGGCTCGCCGGGATCGACGCGCTGTACGTGAACTTTCTCTCCGGCTTCGAGATGGGGCTGGAGACGGCGGAGCGGCTGCGCGCATCCTTCGCCGGACCCCTCTACGCGGACCTGCACTCGCTCTTTCTCGGCTGCCCCGGCGCGGGCGTGCGGCAGATGCGCAGCCTGCCGGAGTGGGAGCGCTGGGCCGCCTGCTTTCACGCCATCCAGCTGAATGAGGATGAGCTGGCGATGCTCGCCGGGGACGCGCAGGCGCCCGTTCCCGCGCGCGGGGAGCGGCTGCTGGCGCACGGACCGGGGCTCGTCGTGGTGACGCAGGGCGGCGCGGGCGCCTCGTACCTCGTTCGCGATGGCTTTCCGGAGAATCCGCTGCAGTGGAGCGGCTGGCGCGGCGGCGAGGGGCGCATCCATCACAGTGCCGTCCTCCCCGGCCAGGACCACCGTCCCGGCGACCCCACCGGCGCCGGCGACGTCTGGGGCGCGACGTTCATCTCCTCCCTGCTCGCCGGATTGCCGCTGGAGGATGCCATCCATCGCGCGCACCGGTTCGCCGGCGCCAAGATGGCCGTCCGCGGCGCGACGGGGCTGTACGAACATCTGCGAGCGGCCGCGGTTCAAGCTGGAGATCTCGGGAATTTCGCCTGATCTGTCCCTCCAACAGGGCGCGGGAGGGAATCGCCCTCCCCGCGTACCTGTACAGGGAGAGCGTTTATGGCCACCGAGAGAGAACTTCAGTTCCTGGACGAGGTGGCGGGCGACATGTCCGCCGCGGAGCGCGACGCCCTCGCCGGCGTGAACTTCTTCTGCGTGCTGCGGGCGGTCGGCCGGTTCGTCCTCTGCGGTCCCACCAGCCCGGAGTGCCAGCGGGCGCTCGTCTCCGACGTGCTGGAGTGCCTGGGCGTGGGGGGCGGCGGCGGGAGCTGATCGTCCGGCACGGAAACCGCCGCCCCTGATCCTCTACAAGAACGGCCCTCTCCCCGCGAGGAGGGGGCCTTTGCCGTTGCCTCATTCACGCACTCGCACCCTCTCGCCCTCTCGCCGTTCGCGTGCTAAGTTGCCCCATGCACACGCCCCGCCCTCGAGCCCGATGACCCGCGTAGTCGCCGTTCCTCCCACGCTGGACTCCGACGCGTTCGACGCGCTGATCGCCGAGGCGAACGCCGCCGGGGACGAGCGGCTGCTGTTCGACGCGCGGCACGTGCGCTTCGCGGACCCGTACGGGATGGTGGGACTGCTCGCGCTGGGCGTGCACTACACGCGCGACGGGGTGCCGCCCATCCTGCAGTTTCCGCAGGCGGCGGAGGTGGCCAGCTACTTTACGCGGATGGGCTTCGTCACCGCGGCGGAGGGCGTGTTCGAGATGCACGACGCCCCGCGCCCCCGCGCCGGCGAGAGCAGCGTGCTCCTCCCCATCACCGTCGTGGGCTCGTCGGACGACGTGCACGGGGTGATCGAGCAGCTGAACGAGCACCGCATCGGCGAGCTGCTGTCGTCGCAGCTGGGCTACTCGCAGGCGGACTCCATGGCGTTCAGCATGCTGCTGAGCGAGGTGTCGCAGAACATCGTGGAGCACGCCGACGCGCCCGGGTGGGTGGGCATCCAGACGTACCGCCGCTGGCGGCGGGTGGACAAGCGCGTCGTCGTCATCGCGGTGATGGACCTGGGTGTGGGCTTTCGCGGATCGCTGGAGCGCGAGCACGCCGGCCGCTTCGGCGACCGCTGGGGCGACGCGACGGCGCTGGAGGCCGCGTTCATCCACGGCGTTACGCGCTTTCGCGATCCCGGCCGCGGCCAGGGCCTCAAGCAGATCCGCCGGCGCGTGCTGCGCTGGGGCGGCAAGATCGCCATCCGCAGCGGCACGGCGCGCATCAGCGACGTGCCGGAGTGGGACGACGGCGATCCCATGACCACGGAGCTGGCGCCGTTTCCCGGCGCGCAGATCCTGATCGTGCTCCCGGCCAAGGCCGAGGCACCCGCCGCCCCGCCGCCGCCCGCGCGGCCCGGCGTGCGCGGCAACGTACGCCGCTGAACCACACGGTGCGTGAGTGCAGAAGTGCGTGAGTGCGGAAGCAGAACCGCACCCGGGCACCCATCCCACTCCCGCACCGACGCACTCACGCACTACCGCACTCACGCACTCATGTCGACCGTAACCTTCCAGACCAACAAGGGCTCCTTCACCGCCGAGCTCTACCCCGACGAGGCGCCGGGGACCGTCCAGAACTTCACGAAGCTGGTGAAGGACGGCTTCTACGACGGCATCATCTTTCACCGCGTGATCCCCGACTTCGTGGTGCAGGGCGGCGACCCCATCACCAAGGAAGCGGCGGGTCTCAACAGCCCGCGCGTGGGCACCGGCGGCCCGGGGTACCAGATCAAGTGCGAGACGGCGGGCAATCCCCACCGGCACGAGGTGGGGTCCCTGTCGATGGCGCACGCCGGCAAGGACACGGGCGGCAGCCAGTTCTTCATCGTGCTCAGCGAGGCCAACACGCGGCACCTGAACGGCGTGCACACCGTGTTCGGCAAGGTCACGCAGGGGCTGGACGTGGTGCAGCAGCTCGCGCGGGGGGACAGGATGGAGAAGGTGACGGTGAACGAGGACGCCGGCTCCTGACGTCATGCTGCACGGGCGAAAGGTCGCTCCGCTTCCCATCGACCTGAGCCACGTTGGCCGCCGCTCGGTGACCTCGCTGTTCAGCAACCTGGTGACGCGCCCCACGGGGCGCGCCATCCGCACCGGCGTGGAAAGCCAGATCGCCGAGATGGAAGGCGCGCCGCAGGTCACGCTCAGCATCCTGGACTTTGGCCAGGTGCGGGTGCTGGACTACTCGTGCGCGGACGAGATCGTGGCCAAGCTGCTGCTGCGCTACCTGGGCGACGAGCGGCCGGCCGAGGCGTTCTTCATCGTCCGCAACCTGCACGAGCACCACGCCGAGGCCATCGAGGCGGTGCTGGAGCGCCACGAGCTCCTTCTCGTCGCCGTCACGGACGAGGGCGAGCCCGATCTGCTGGGGGTGACGGACCCCGCCCAGCGCGCGGTGTGGCAGGCGCTGGTCCGCCGCGGCCGCGCGTCACGGCAGGAGCTGGCGGACGACACTGGGCTGGCCCGCGAGGCGGTGACGGCGGTGCTGGCCCACTTCTACCTCAAGCGGGTGGCCGCGGTGCACGTGGACGGCACCGTGTCGCCCCTTTCCGCGTTCCTTCAGGAGTAACGGGCGGATGGATCCATCCCTCGGCGGCACCTCGACGCGCGCCATCCACGCGGGCCACCCCGAGCCGGCGGTCGGCGCGCCGGTGGTGACGCCCATCTATCCCACGACGACGTTCTACAGCGACCCGTCCGGCCAGGGCGAGGTGCTGTACACGCGCTACGGCAACGGGCCCAATCACCTGCTGGTCGAAAAGCGCATCGCCGCGCTGGAGGGGGCGGAGGACGCGCTGGTGGTCAGCAGCGGGATGGCGGCCATGGCCATGGCGCTCCTTTCCGTCCTGCAGGCCGGCGACCACGTGCTGGCCACGGACGCCATCTACGGCGGCACCCGCAACCTGCTGACCGGCGAGCTGTCGCGGCTGGGGATCGCCACGACGTACGCCGACTTCTTTACCGAAGACTGGAAGCACGGGCTGCGGCCGAACACCAGGGTGGTGCTGGGCGAGACGCCGTCCAACCCGCTCCTGCGCGTGCTGGACCTGCAGCCGATCGCGGACGTGGCGCACGATCACGGCGCGGTGGTGATCGTGGACGCCACCTTCGGCTCGCCGGTGCACTACCGCGCGCTGGAGCACGGGGCCGACATCGTGCACCACAGCGCGACCAAGTACCTGGGCGGCCACAGCGACGTGACGGCGGGGGTGCTGGCGGGGAGCCGCGCGCGCATCGGCGAGGCGCGCAAGCGGGCCAGGGTGTGGGGGCCGGCGCTGGACCCGCACGCGGCGTGGCTGCTGGAGCGGGGGATCAAGACGCTCTCCGTGCGGATGGAGCGCCACAACCGCAACGGGATGGAGGTCGCGCGCTGGGCGGAGACGCGGCCGGAGATCGCGCGGGTCTTCTACCCCGGCCTGCCCTCGCACCCGGACCACGAGATCGCGCGGCGGGTGCTGGACGGATTCGGCGGGATGGTGGGGATCGAGCTGGCGGGCGGCGGCCCCGCGGCGGACCGCTTCGTCCGCGCGCTGCGGCTGGCCAAGCTGGCCCCCAGCCTGGGCGGCGTGGAGACGCTCATCAGCGAGCCCCGCTACACCTCGCACGCCGCGATGTCGCGTGGCCAGCGCGCGGCCAACGGCATTCGCGACGGCTTCATCCGCGTGTCGCTGGGCATCGAAGACGCGGAGGACCTGATCGCGGACTTCGACCAGGCCCTGCGCGCCATCTCCGGCGACCGGCGCGAGGCCGCGGACTGATAGTGGATCCTCTGTTCCTCTGCGTGAAGTACCGTTGTTTTTCGATTCTTCGTCGATCTGGTTGCAGGTAAACAGACCCGACGCCGAACTGTCATTTCGAAGGAGGCGCCTGCACCGAACTCAGCCCGTGCAGGATTTCCGTGGCGCCGACTGAGAAATCTGCTCACCCGTGCTGGTGATCCGGCCCACGGCTCGGGTCCTCGACCCGCCTCCGATGCGCCGCACGGAAGCGGGTCGAGGACCGGGCCGCGGGCCGGATCACCAGCACGGGTGAGTAGATTTCTCAGTCGGCGCCATGGGAATCCTGCACGGGCTGAGTTCCGTGCAGGCGCCTCCTTCGAAATGACAGTTCGGCGTCGGGTC
>DATABT010000918.1:0-2783 GCA_036259455.1 Longimicrobium sp.
CACGTCCAGGTCCACCTCGTCCTCGTCGTTCAGCCCGTTGTCGTCGCTGCCGGGCGAGGCGACCAGGGCCAGGCGGGGGTGGATGTACGGCGTGATGGTGAAGGTCCCCGCCGGCAGCGCCTGTCCGGCCGTGAAGCCCACCTGTCCGCCCACGCGCGGGTTGTCGCCGATGAGCCCCTGCGCGCCGGCCGTGAACGCCAGGCCGATGGGCGCGCCCGCGAGGACGACGGGGTTGCGCAGTTCGATGCCCAGCATCAGCGCGCCCTCGCCGGTGTCGGCGTAGCCCGCGCGCAACCCGATGTCGCCGCCGCGGGAAAGGCGCCGCCAGATGCCCTCCACGGCCACGTCGCCGAGGTCGCTCACGTACACGCCGAAGTCGTTGGCCGGCGTGGGCGACATGAAGGGGGGCGAGTACACCTGCGCGGACGCGCTCACGGCGGAGAGCGCGGCCGCCAGCGCAACGGCGGCGGCGATGTGGATCTGCTTCATTCCTGGTTCCTGGAGACGAGTCTGGTCCATACACGACAATGCCCGCGAACGGCCCGAGTATAGGCCGGCGGGCTTCCCGGTGTTCCCGGGTACAAGTTCCGGACCATGCCGGACCCTCCCCCGGCGGCGCCGCCCTCCCCCCGGCCCGCGTCCCGCAAACCGCGCCGGCGGGGGGATGGACGGGGGGTGAGGGCCCCCACGCGGTCCGCGCGATCCGGCTCAGCGCGTTCACGGACCCATCCACCGCGCCTGCCGTCCGGCATCGTCCTCCCCCAACCCGGTACGCCCCTTGCCGCCTCGCACGGATTCGCGTCCTGCATCGGCCGAACATCCATCGAACGCATGCCCAACCGCCTGGCGAACGAGACCAGCCCCTACCTGCTGCAGCACAGGGACAACCCGGTGGACTGGTATCCCTGGGGGCCCGAGGCGCTGGAGCGCGCGCGGACGGAGCAGAAGCCCATCCTCCTTTCCGTGGGCTACTCCGCCTGCCACTGGTGCCACGTGATGGAGCACGAGTCGTTCGAGGACGCGCAGACCGCCGGGTTGATGAACGAGCTGTTCGTCAACGTGAAGGTGGACCGCGAGGAGCGGCCGGACATCGACAGCATCTACATGGCCGCCGTGCAGCAGATGACGGGGCGCGGCGGCTGGCCCATGACCGTGTTTCTCACGCCGGACGGCGCGCCCTTCTACGGCGGCACCTACTACCCGCCGGAGCCGCGCTACGGGATGCCCTCCTTTCGCCAGGTGCTGGCCGGGGTGGCGGACGCGTGGAAGGAGCGGCGCGGCGACGTGGATCAGAGCGCCGCGGAGCTCACCGAGGCCGTGCGCCAGGGAACGGACATGCGGCCCCCGCCCGGCGCGCTGGACCCGTCGGTGCTCGACCAGGCGTTCGCGGCCATGCAGCCCCGCTTCGACTACGGGTGGGGCGGGCTGGCGGGCGCGCCCAAGTTTCCGCAGCCGCTGACCATCGACTTCGTGCTGCGGACGTGGAAGCGGACGGGGAACCCCGACGCGCTGCGCTGGGTGGAGGTCACGCTGCGGCGGATGGCGAGCGGCGGCATCTACGACCACCTGGGCGGCGGCTTTGCGCGGTACAGCGTGGACGCGCACTGGCTGGTGCCGCACTTCGAGAAGATGCTGTACGACAACGCGCTCCTCGTCCCGCTGTACCTGAACGCGTGGCAGGCGACGGGTGCGGATGAGTACCGCGCGGTGGCGAAAGACGTGCTGCGCTGGGTGACGGCGGAGATGACGTCGCCGGAGGGAGGCTTCTACAGCGCGCTGGACGCGGACAGCGAGGGCGAGGAGGGGCGGTTCTACCTGTGGACGCCGGAGCAGATCGACGCGGTGACCGGCCCGGAGGACGGCGCCCTGGTCCGCGCGTACTACGGCGTTACGGCGGAGGGGAACTTCGAGGAGCGCAACATCCTGCACGCCTGGCGCACGGTGGACGCCGTCGCGGCGGAGGCGGGGGTCACGCCGGAGCGTTTGATGGAGGCCGTCAGCCGCGCGCGCCGTCCTCTCTACCAGGCGCGGGCGAAGCGCGTGTGGCCGGGCCTGGACGACAAGATCCTGACGGCGTGGAACGCGATGATGCTGCGCGCCTTCGCCGAGGCCGCGCGCGTCCTGGGCAGCGACGAGTATCGCAGGATCGCCGTCGCCAACGCGGAGTTCCTGCTCTCGCGGCTGCGAGTGGACGGGCGGCTGCAGCGCACGTACAAGGAGGGGCGCGCCAAGATCGGCGCCTTTCTGGACGACCACGCGCTCCTGGCCGGCGCCCTCGTCTCGCTGTACGAGGCCACCTTCGACGCGCGCTGGCTGCGCGAGGCGCGGGCGCTGATGGACGCGACGGTGGAGCGCTTCTGGGAGGAGGACGAGGGCGTCTTCTACGACACGGCCGCGGACGCGGAGCGGCTGGTCATTCGCCCGCGCGACCTGTGGGACAACGCGACCCCCTCCGGCAGCTCCGCCGCCATCCACGCGCTCCTCCGCCTCGGGGAGCTGCTGGGCGAGGCGAGGTACCGGCGGATCGCCACGCGGGCGCTGGAGGGGACGGCGGAGCTGGCGGCGCGCGTCCCCGCCGGCTTCGGGCACCTGCTGGCGGCGATGGACTTCCACCTCTCCACGCCGGTGGAGATCGCGTTCGTCGGCAGGCCGGGGGAGGCGGAAACGGACGCGCTGCTCGCCGTGGCCGCGCGGATGTACCTGCCCAACGCCGTCACCGCGCTGCGTCGGCCGGGGGAGGATGGTGAGGTGGAGGAACTCGTGCCGCTGCTGCGGGACCGGGC
>DATABT010000919.1:0-8611 GCA_036259455.1 Longimicrobium sp.
GCAGGCCCGGCACTTCGAGGAGCTGGTGGCGCGCTACACGGCGCGCACGGCGGGCTCCAAGGCGTATGCGGCGAAGAGCCGCGGCGCGCTGGCCGACAACCGGGCGTCGCTCAACTTCCGCATGGCCACCAAGGAGCTGATGTACCCGCTGGTCGGCGCCCGCTCCGAGGGCTCGCGCCTGTGGGACGTGGACGGCAACGAGTACGTCGACTTCACCATGGGGTTCGGCGCCCACTTCTTCGGCCATCGCCCCGCGTTCGTCATCCGGGCGGTGGAGGAGCAGGTGCGGCGCGGGTTCCACCTGGGCCCGCAGTCGGACCTGGCCGGCCCCACCGCCGAGCTCTTTCGCGAGCTCACCGGAATGGAGCGCGTCACCTTCTGCAACACCGGCAGCGAGGCGGTGATGACGGCGCTGCGCATCGCGCGCACCGTCACCGGGCGCGACCGCGTGGTGGCGTTCGAGGGCTCGTATCACGGCTGCTTCGACGGCACCCTGGCGTGCCCCACCGGCCCCGCCAACGGAGCGCCCTCGCGCCCGGTGGCCCCCGGCACGCCGCAGGGGATGGTGGACGACATCGTCATCCTGCGCTACGGCGCGCCCGAGTCGCTGGCGTACATCCAGGAACACGGGGCGAAGATCGCCGCGGTGATGGTGGAGGCCGTGCAGAACCGAGACCCCGAGTTCCAGCCCCGCATGTTCCTCCACGAGCTGCGCGCGCTGACGAAGCGCACCGGGAGCGCGCTGGTGTTCGACGAGATGATCACCGGGCTGCGGCTGGGCGTGCGCGGCGCGCAGGGGTGGTACGGCGTGGAGGCCGACATGGCCACCTATGGCAAGGTGATCGGCGGCGGGTTCCCCATGGGCGTGGTGGCGGGGAGCGCGTGGATGATGGACGCCATCGACGGCGGCCAGTGGAGCTTTGGGGACGACTCCTTCCCCACGGCCGACCAGACCTTCTTCGCCGGCACCTTCTGCAAGCACCCGGTGGCCGTGGCCGCCGCGTACGCGGTGCTCCGGCACCTCAAGGAGCGCGGTCCCGCGATGTACGACGAGGTGCACGCCCGCGCCGCGCGGCTGGTGGCGGCACTTAGGCAGGTGCTGGGGGAGGAGGAGGTGCCGATCCGCATCGTCCACGCGGCTTCGCTCTTCCGCTTCGCCTTCCGCGCGCAGGACCCGTGGGGCGACCTGCTCTTCCACCACATGCTGGAGCGGGGGATCTACATCTGGGAGGGGCGCGCCTGCTTCCTCTCCACCGCCCACACCGACGAGGACTGCGAGCGGATGGTGCAGGCGCTGCGCGAGAGCATCCACGCGCTGCGCGAGGGCGGCTTTCTCCCCGAGAAGTCCGGCGCCTCCGTGACGTCGGATTCCGAGTCTCCCCTCTCCGCGGCGAACGAGCGGGAAGGGGCGGGGAAAGGGGCCCCGCTCACCCCCGCGCAGCGGCAGGTGTGGGTGCACGCGCAGCTGGGCGACGACGCGTCGCGCGCCTACAACGAGCAGGTGGTGCTGCGCCTGAACGGGCGCCTGGACGTGGACGCCCTGCGGGCCGCGGTGGAGGACCTGGTCGCGCATCACGAGGCGCTGCGCACCGTCTTCGACCCGTCGGGCGAGGCGCAGCACGTCCTGCCCGCGCTGCCTGGCGCGCTCCCGTTCGCCGCGGCTCCGGTGGATGACGACGCGGACGCGCTGGCGCGGGCGATGGACGAGACGGTGCGCGGCGTCTTCGACCTGGCCGCCGGGCCGCTCTTTCGCGTCCGCGTGCACGAGGTCGCGGATGGACGGCAGGTGGTGCAGCTGGTCATCCACCACATCGTCGCGGACGGCATCGCCATCGCCGTGCTGCAGCGCGACCTGGAGGTGGCGTATCGCGCCCGCGCCGCCGGTGCGGCCCCGCGCCTTGCCCCGGCCATGCAGTTCAGCGAGTACGCCGGGCTCCTGGCGAGCCACGCGGAGACGTACGCGGACCGCGAGGCCGAGTGGCTGGCGAGCTTCCAGGGCGCCGCGCCGCTGAACCTTCCCGCGGACCGGCCGCGTCCGCCCTTTCCGACGAACCGGGCGGGGTCGGCGCGCCTGACGATCCCCGCGGCGCTGGCGGCGGAGATCCGCGAGCTGGGGCGCCGGCAGGGGAGCACCCTGTTCATGACGCTGCTGGGCGGCCTGCTCGCCACGCTGCACCGCGTCTCCGGCCAGGACGACCTGGTCGTCGGCATCTCCTCCGCCGGGCGGCCGTTCCCCGGCTCCGGCACGCTGGTGGGGCACTGCGTGGACGTGCTCCCGGTGCGCAGCCGCGCCGGCGCATCGGCGTCCGCGGCGGACTTCCTCAGGGACGTGCGTGGCTGGCTGCTGGACGCGTACGAGCACGAGGTCTTCTCGTACGCGCGGCTGCACGAGAAGCTGCGCATCCCCCGCGGGCCGTCCATCCCCCCGCTCATCTCCGTGACCTTCAACCTGGAGCCCGGCGGCAAGGCGCAGGACGAGGCGCCGGCCTTCGCCGGCGTGGAGCTGGAGACGGCGGGCGGCGCGGCGGCCCCGTTCACCAAGTTCGACCTGGCGCTGGACGCGGTGGATACGGGCGCGGAGATCGACGTCTCCTGCCTGTTCAACGCCGACCTGTTCGACGCCGCCACGGTGGAGCGGATGCTCGGCCACTATGCGCGCGTGCTGGAGCAGGTCGCCGCGCGCCCCGCGATCCATCTCGCCGAGATCGACCTCCTGCGCGACGACGAGCGGCGGATGGTGCTGGAGGAGTGGAACCGCACGGACGCCGCGTATCCATCCACCGTCTGCATCCACCAGCTTTTCACGGAGCAGGCGATGCGCACCCCGGACGCCGTGGCCGTGACCTTCGGCGGCGAGTCGCTGACCTTCGCCGAGCTGGACGCGCGGTCGAACCGCCTCGCCAACCACCTGCGGCGGATCGGCGTCGGTCCGGAGGTGCGCGTGGGGCTGTGCCTGGAGCGCTCGCCGGAGCTGATGACCACCATCCTGGGCGTGATGAAGGCCGGCGGCGCCTGGGTGCCCGTCGATCCCGCCCACCCCGCGGAGCGCATCGGGTACGTGATGATCGACAGCGGCGTGGTGCTGCTCATCACGCAGGAGAGACTGTCGGATGCGCTGCCGGTGCTCTCCGGGGTGCCGGTGCTCTGCATCGACGCGGCGTGGGAGCGCATCGCGATGGAGAGCGCGGAGGCGCCGGAGACGGGCGTCACGCCGGAGAACCTGGCGTACGTCATCTACACGTCCGGCTCCACCGGGCGTCCCAAGGGCGTGGCGATGCACCATCGCGGGGTCGTCAACTACATCCACTGGGGCATCCGCCACTACGGCGCGGACGCGGGGAACGGCGCGCCCGTCTTCTCGTCGATGGCGGTGGACCTCACCATCACCAACCTCCTCCCCCTCTTCGCCGGCCACCCCGTGCGCCTGCTTCCCGAGGAGAACGCGGTGGAGGCGCTGGCGGACGCGCTGCGGGAGAAGCCGGGCTTCGGGCTCATCAAGATCACCCCGACGCACCTGTCGCTCCTGACGCCGATGCTCACGCCGGAGGAGGCGCGTGCCGCCGCGAAGACGCTGGTGATCGGCGCCGACTTCCTTCCCGCGGAGCCGACCGTCTGGTGGCAGGAAAACGCGCCCGGCGTGCGGCTGATGAACGAATACGGGCCCACGGAGACGGTGGTCGGCTGCTCCGCGTACACGCTGCCGAACGGCGTGCACCGCAACGGCGCCGTGCCGGTGGGCGGGCCCATCCAGAACCTCACCTTCTACGTGCTGGACGCGCGGATGCAGCCCGTTCCCGTCGGCATGCCGGGCGAGCTGTTCATCGGCGGGGCGGGCGTGGCGCGCGGCTACCTGGGGCGGCCGGCGCTCAGCGCCGAGAAGTTCGTCCCCGATCCCTTCGCGCAGCCGGGCGCCCGCATGTACCGCACGGGTGACCGCGCGCGCTGGCTGGACGGCGGCAACCTCATGATCCTGGGCCGCACGGACAACCAGGTGAAGCTGCGCGGCTACCGCGTGGAGCTGGGTGAGGTGGAGGCCGTGCTGCGGCGCCACCCGCGCGTTTCCGGCGCCATCGCCGTGGTGCGCGAGGACGTGCCGGGCGACCGGCGGCTGGTGGCGTACGTGGCCGGCGACGCGGACGCGGACGAGCTGCGGGCGCACCTGCGCGCCGGGCTGCCGGAGTACATGGTGCCGGCCGCCTTCGTGACGATGGAGACGCTGCCGGAGACGGCGACGGGCAAGATCGATCCGAAGACGCTCCCCGCGCCCGTGTACCAGGCGGACGAGGACCGCTACGTGGCGCCGCGCACGGAGACGGAGGAGGCGATGGCGGCCATCTGGGCGGACGTGCTGGGCGTGGCGCGCGTGGGCGTGCACGACGGGTTCTTCGAGCTGGGCGGCAACTCGCTCCTGGCCACCCGCGTGGCGTCGCGCGTCCGCCGCGCGCTGGGCGCGGAGGTTACGGTGCGCGCGCTCTTCGAGGGGCCCACCGTGGCGGAGCTGGCGGCGCGCGTGGACGCGCTCCGCGGCGCGGCGCTGCCGCAGGTGCCGCCGGTGGTCCGCGCCGGGCGTGACGTGGCGCCGCCGCTCTCCTTCGGGCAGGAGCGGCTCTGGTTCCTGGACCGGCTGGAGCCGGGGAGCGCGCTGTACAACGTGGCCACGGTCATGCGCCTGCGCGGCGCGCTGCACGCGGACGCGCTGGAGCGCGCGCTGGGCGAGATCGTGCGCCGGCACGAGGTGCTGCGGACCACGTTCGCGGAGACGCCGGCGGGGCCGGTGCAGGTGATCGCCCCCTTCCGCGGCTTCGATCTCCCCGTGGAGGACTTGGCGGGCGGGGACGAGCGCGAGGCCCGGCGCGTGGCCGACCGCGAGTCCACGCTCCCGTTCGACCTGGCCGCCGGGCCGCTCTTTCGCGCGCGGCTGCTGCGCCTGCGCGGGGACGACCACTTCCTGGTGCTCTGCATGCACCACGCGGCCAGCGACGGGTGGAGCATGGACGTGCTCTTCCGCGAGCTGGCGGCGCTGTACGGCGCCTTCCGCGAGGGACGCGAATCGCCGCTCGCCGAGCTTCCCGTGCAGTACGGCGACTTCGCCGCGTGGCAGCGCGAGCGGCTCAGGGGCGTGGCGCTGGAGCGGCTGCTGGCGTACTGGCGCGAGCGGATGGCGGGTGCCCCGGCGCTGCTGGACCTCCCGACCGACCGCCCCCGCCCGGCCGTGCGCACCGACGGCGGCGCGTGGGAGCCGTTCGCGCTCTCCGCGCAGCTGACGGAGCGCGTGGAGGCGCTGGCGCGGCGCGAGGGCGCCACGCCGTACATGGTGCTGCTGGCCGCCTTCCAGCTCCTGCTTTCGAAGTACGCCGGGAGCGACGACGTGGCGGTCGGCACCCCGGTGGCGGGGCGCACGCGTGAGGAGGTGGAGGGGCTGATCGGCTTCTTCGTCAACACGCTCGTCCTGCGGACGGACCTTGCCGGCGACCTCACCTTCCGCGCGCTGCTGGACCGCGTGCGCGAGGTGACGCTGGGCGCCTACGAGCACCAGGAGCTTCCGTTCGAGATGCTGGTGGAGGAGCTGCAGCCGGAGCGCAGCCTGAGCCACACGCCGCTCTTCCAGGCCATGTTCAGCATGGAGAACCTGGAAGGGAAGGCGGGCGCGCTCGCTGGGCTGCGGATGGAGGGCGTGGGGACGGAGCTCGACACCGCCAAGTACGACCTGACCCTGGCCCTGGGGCCCGCCGCCAGCGGGATGCGGGGCGGGATGGAGTACAGCACCGACCTCTTCGAGCGCGGCACCGTGCGGGGGATGCTCCAGCACCTGGAGCGGCTGCTGGAGCAGGTGACCGGGGACCCGGACCGCCGCCTCTCCCGTTTCCAGCTCGCCACCCCCGCCGAGCGCGACCGCGTGCTCGCGTGGAAGGGCGCGGCGTCGGAGTACCCGTCGGATCGGTGCATCCACGAACTCTTCGAGGCGCAGGCCGCGCGGACGCCGGACGCCGTCGCCGTCACCTTCGGCGGCGAGTCGCTGACGTACGCGGAGCTGGACGCGCGCTCCAACCGACTCGCGAACCACCTGCGGCGGATGGGCGTGGGAGCGGAGGTGCGCGTGGGCCTCTGCCTGGAGCGCGCGCCGGAGCTGATGCCGGCCATCCTGGGCGTGATGAAGGCCGGCGGCGCGTACGTGCCGGTCGATCCCGCCCATCCCGCGGAGCGCATCGGCTACATCCTGCAGGATTCCGGCGTCGCCCTCGTGCTGACGCAGGAGCGGTTGATGGACCGCGTTCCCGCGCCGGACGGCGTGCGCGTGATCGCCATCGACGGCGCGTGGCCGGAGATCGCGGCGGAGAGCGCGGATGCGCCGGAGACGGGCGTCACCAGCGAGAACCTGGCGTACGTCATCTACACCTCCGGATCGACCGGCCGGCCCAAGGGCGTCGCCATGCACCACCGCGGCGTCGCCAACTACATCCACTGGGGGATCGGCCACTACGGCGCCGATCGGGGCAACGGATCGCCGGTGTTCTCGTCGATGGCCGTCGATCTCACCATCACCAACCTGCTCCCCCTCTTCGCGGGCAAGCCCGTCCACCTGCTGGCGGAGGAGAACCCCGTGGAGGCGCTGGCGGCGGTGCTGCGCCAGAAGCCCGCTTTCGGGGCCATCAAGATCACCCCCGTCCACCTCTCGCTGCTCACGCCGCTGCTGACGGCGGATGAGGCGCGGCGCGCGGCGCACACGCTGGTGATCGGCGCGGACGCGCTCTCCGCCGAGGCGACGGTGTGGTGGCAGGAGAACGCGCCCGGGGTGCGGCTGATGAACGAGTACGGCCCCACGGAGACCGTCGTCGGCTGCTCCGCCTACACGCTGCCCAACGGCGTGCACCGCGCCGGCGCCGTCCCCGTGGGCGGGGCGATCCCGAACCTTGCCTTCTACGTTCTCGATTCGCACGGGGAGCCCGTCCCCGTCGGCCTGCCGGGCGAGCTGTACATCGGCGGCGCCGGGGTGGCGCGCGGCTACCTGGGCCGTCCGGCGCTCTCCGCGGAGAAGTTCGTCCCCGATCCCTTCGCCGGACCCGGCGCGCGGATGTACCGCACGGGGGACCGCGCGCGCTGGCTGGCGGACGGCGACCTGCTGATCCTGGGGCGCACGGACCACCAGGTGAAGATCCGCGGCTACCGCGTGGAGCCGGGAGAGATCGAGGCGGCGCTGCGGCGGCATCGCTCCGTCTCCGCCGCGCTGGTGGTGGTGCGCGAGGAGCAGCCGGGGGACCCGCGGCTGGTGGCGTACGTCGTGGGCGGGGCGGACGAGGCGGCGCTGCGCGAGCACCTGCTGCGGAGCCTGCCCGAGTACATGGTCCCCGCCGCGTTCGTGACGCTGGAGTCGCTGCCGCGCACGTCGACGGGAAAGATCGATCCGAGAACGCTCCCCGCGCCGGCGTACGCCGCGGCCGAAGAGACGTACGTCGCGCCGGGCACGCCCATGGAGGAGGCGCTGGCCGAGGTGTGGGCCGACGTGCTGGGCGTGGACCGCGTGGGCGCCACGGACGACTTCTTCCGCCTGGGCGGGCACTCGCTGCTCATCATGCGGCTGATCGCCAGCCTGCGCTCGGACTTCGGCGTGGAGCTCTCCATCCGCACCGTCTTCCGCGCGTCCACGCTGGGCGCCATGGCCGCGGAGGTGGAGCGCAGGATCTACGAGGACGTGGCGGAGATGCACGAGGACGACGCCGCGCGGCTCGCGGGGCTGGCCGAAACCATGGGAGCGTGATCGTGTCCATCCAGGAAACCACCGCGCCGCGCGCCGAGCTGTCGGCGGCCAAGCGGGCGCTCATCCAGGCGCGCATCCGGGGCCGGAGCCGCGCGGCGGGGATCGTTCGCCGCGACCATGGCGGCGAGGTGCCCATCTCGTCCGCGCAGGAGCGGCTCTACTTTCTCGACCGGCTGCAGCCCGGTGTGGCGGCGTACAACACCGCCGAGGCCGTGCGCCTGTCCGGCGGCGTGGACCAGGCCGCGCTGGAGCGCGCGCTGGGCGAGGTGCTGCGCCGCCACGACGCGCTGCGCACCACCTTCCGCGAGGCGGACGGCGTTCCGGTGGGGCGCATCACCCCCTTTACCGGCTTCCGCCTTCCCATCGCCGATCTCTCCGCGCTGGGTGAAGCGGAGCGCGAGGCGGAGGTCATCCGCCGCTTCGACGCGGAGAACGCGCACGTCTTCGACCTCGCCGCCGGGCCGCTCTTTCGCGCGGCGCTCCTGCGGCTGGGCGCGGACGAGCACGTGCTGCTCGTCTGCATGCACCACGTCGTGGGCGATGGATGGAGCACGCGCGTCTTTTTCCGCGAGCTGTGGGCGCTGTACGGCGCGTTCCGCGAGGGGCGCCCGTCGCCGCTCCCGGAGCTGGAGGTGCAGTACGCCGACTACGCCGCCTGGCAGCGCGAGCAGGCCGGCGGCGAGGCGGAGGCGCGGCAGATCCGCTACTGGCGGGAGCGGCTGGCCGGCGCCCCGGATTCGCTGGAGCTCCCCACCGACCGCCCCCGCCCGGCGGCCCCCACCCTGCGCGGCGCCACCGTCCCCGTGCACGTCCCGGTGGACGTACTCGACCGCCTGCGCGAGATCGCGCAGGCGG
>DATABT010000920.1:0-2335 GCA_036259455.1 Longimicrobium sp.
GGCCGCCGAGACGCCGGTCGCCACGGACGCCGAGGCCACCGAGCCGGCGGCGGGCGAGCCGAAGTCCTGATCCACCGCTGCAGCGGATGGCGGATTCGCCCGCGTACCTGATCGTCGGCACGGTCCAGAAGCCGCACGGCATCAAGGGCGAGCTCTTCGTCCGGCTGGAGACGGACCGCCCGGACGCGGTATTCACCGCCGGGCGGGCGCTGGTCCTGGGCGACGGCGATGGCCGTCCGTCCGATCAGACGCTCACGATCGAACGGGCCCGCGCCTTCAAGGGCGGCATGCTGGTGAAGGCGGCGGGGCACGGCGCCCGCACGGCGGAGCTGGAGGAGCTGCGCGGGCGCACGCTCCTCATCCCCCGCGACCAGGCGGCGCCGCCCGGGGAGGACGAGGTGTTCTACCACGACCTGCTGGGGATGAAGGTCGTCACGGCGGCGGAGGGCGAGGTGGGCGTCGTCGGCGAGGTGTACGACGCGCCGGCGGGGCCCATGCTCAGCGTGCGCCGCGAGGGAGCGAAGGAGCTGCTGATCCCCTTCGTCCGGCAGATGATCCGCCGGGTGGACGCGGGGGAGAAGGTGCTGGAGCTGGACCTGCCCGCCGGGCTGCTGGAGCTGTGACGCTGCGCATCAACCTCGTCACCCTTTTCCCCGACTTCTTCCGGGGGCCGCTGGGGCTGAGCATTCCCGCGCGGGCGGCGGCGGCGGGGCTGGTGACGTACAACCTGGTGCAGCTGCGCGACTTTTCCCACGACCGCCACCAGACGGTGGACGACCTGCCGTACGGCGGTGGCGCGGGGATGGTGATGAAGCCGGACCCCTTCTGGGAGGCGGTGGAGTCGCTGGCACCGGAGGGGGCGGACCGGCCGAAGGGGCCGATCCTGCTGATGTCGGCCCGGGGCAAGCGGTTCGGGCACGAGGACGCGGTGCGGCTGAGCCTGCAGCAGGAGATCACCTTCCTGTGCGGGCACTACAAGGACGTGGACCACCGGGTGGCGGAGCACCTGGCCACGGAGGAGCTGTCGCTGGGCGACTTCATCGTCTCCGGCGGAGAGATCCCCGCGCTGGCCATGCTCGACGCGGTGGTGCGGCTGCTGCCGGGCGCCATCTCGGACCACGAGAGCGCGTCCACCGACAGCCACTACGACGGCTCGCTCAGCGCGCCTTCGTACACTCGGCCCGCGGAGTACCGCGGGCACCGGGTTCCCGGGATTCTGCTCTCGGGCGACCATGCCAGAATCGCCGCCTGGCGGCGCGAGCAGGCGGAACGCCTGACGCGCGAGCGGCGGCCGGAGCTCCTGGAGCCTCCGGACCACGAGTAGACGTCGGCGCGCGTATGCCGCACGAAAGAGGCGGCCGGCCCGACCTCTCCACTACGTAGACTGAAAGGACACGAGCCATGCATCCGTTCATCGAGACCCAGAAGGAATACCTCCGGAGCGACCTCCCGGAGTTCAAGCCCGGCGACACCGTGCGCGTGAACGTGCGCGTGCGCGAGGGCGAAAAGGAGCGCATCCAGGCGTTCGAGGGCGTCTGCATCGCGCGCAAGCACGGGGGCATCAACGAGACCTTCAAGGTCCGCAAGCTTTCGGGCGGCGTGGGCGTGGAGCGCACCTTTCCCATGCACTCGCCCATGATCGGCAGCGTGGAGGTGGTTCGCTACGGCCGCGTGCGCCGGGCCAAGCTGTACTACCTGCGCGCCCTGCGCGGCAAGGCCGCCCGCATCCGCGAGCGCCGCGTCGTCGGCCGCTGAGCCACGGCTCCGGTCCAGATACATCGCGGGGCGCCTCCAGCACGGAGGCGCCCCGAATTTTCTTCGCACGCAGAGTCAGCAGTGTGTTCTCGTGCCTCGGCGACTCGCATCTCACTTTTTTTGGTTGCACGCGACCGCGCCGCTGTCATTTCGAAGGAGGCGCCCACGAGGACTTGGCTCATGCAGGATCTTGTTGCGCCGACTGAGAAGTCTACTCACCCACGCTGATGGCTGGTTGCACGTCCCGGGACCCGCCTCCGATGCGCCGCACAGAAGCTGGGCCGAGGACCGAGCCGTGGGCCGGATCACCAGCACGTGTGAGCAGATTTCTCAGTCGGCGCCATGGAAATCCTGCACGGGCTGAGTTCGGTGCAGGCGCCTCCTTCGAAATGACAGTTCGGCGTCGGGTCTGTTTACCCGCAACAAAATCGACGAAGAACGCCTTTTTTTGGTTGCACGCGGCCGCGCCGCTGTCATTTCGAAGGAGGCGCCCGCGAGGACTTGCCTCATGCAGGATCTTGTTGCGCCGACTGAGAAATCTACTCACCCACGCTCATGGCTGGCCGCACGTCCCGGGACC
>DATABT010000921.1:0-5436 GCA_036259455.1 Longimicrobium sp.
AACCCTCCCCCCCGCCGCCGGCCGCCGGCGCCGCGGGCGCGCTGGTGGGACTGGCGATCGACGTCTCCGGCTCCATGGCCGGGAGCATGCCGCGGTCGCTGGGCCCCTCTTCCAGCCGCCTGGAGGCGGTGCGCGGCTCGCTGGAGCGCATCGCGCGGGAGGCGCTCGACGCGCAGCGCACGGCGCCGGCGGACGACTCCGGTGCAATGCTGTTCGCCTTTGCGTTCGGCCTGCGGATCGGCAGCGTGTGCGACCTGCTTTCGCTGGTGAAGGTGGCGAAGGACGTCGTCACCCCCGCCGACATCGAGGCAGCCAGGGATGAGGTAGAAGCGGAGGCGAGGCAGAAGTACGGCGACCTGGCCGACCGGCTGAGCGGGTTCCTGGGACGGGGCGCGGTGCAGCAGGCGGCGCGGCGCATGGGCGAGGCCGCCGTCCGCGCGCGGGTGATGGGCGTGGCACAGGAGCGCATTCGCCAGCGGCTGGCCGTCGCCGGCGATACCACCGTGCGCGCCGGGGCCCTGGCGGAGATGTGGGGCGAGAGCGCCGCGACGCTGCAGAACGCCGAGGAGTTCATCTTCGGCGATACCCCCATGCGCGAGGCGCTGCAGGCGGTCGCCGACCGTTTCGAGCGCGAGCGGGCTACCCTGCCGGACGCGCCGCGGGTCCTGTTCATCCTCTCCGACGGCGAGCCCACGGACGGCGACCCGCGGCCGCTGGCGCGGCGGCTGGCCGACGCCGGCGTGACCATCGTCTCCTGCTTCGTCACCGACCGCGACGTCACCGCGCCGCGCACGCTGTTCCAGGCCGCGCAGCCGGGGTGGAGCGAAGGCGCGCGGCTGATGTTCGATCTGGCCACGCCCGCGGGGCCCGAAAACCCGTTCGTGCACCCGCTCCTGCGGCAGGGGTGGACGGTGCCGCAGGGCGCCCGGCTGTTCGTGCAGGTGAACCACTCGGAGGTGCTGGAGGAGTTCGTCCGCGGCCTGCTGGGCTACCTGGACGCCACGGGCCAGGCGCTTCCCCCGCGCGGCACGTGATGGATGGAGGGTTCATGCGAAGCGAACCGGATGCGCTGCTCGGGGTCGTGCTGGACGTCTCGGGCTCCATGCAGAACAGCCTTGGCGGACGCGCGCACGAGAGCCGGTTGAACGAAGTCCGACAATCCCTGGAGCGGGTGATGGCGCGGGTCAGGGCACGTGCCGCGGCGGGCGAACACGCGCCCGCGGACAGCCGCATTCGCGTGTTCGCCTACCTGTTCGGCACCCGCGTGCCCGGCCACGAGGTGCTGGACGTGCTCCCCTTCATCCGCACTCCGGAGCGGCGCACCCCCGCGGCCGAACCGGCCGGAAGCGGATTCGACGAGTTGCGGAAGGTGGCGCGGCAGTACGGCCGCGAGAACTGGGTAGGCTGGGCCCATGGCTTCATGGGCCAGGCGGAAGCCGCCGTGCTCGCCGGCCAGCTGCGCCGCCAGCCGGACAAGGCGAGAGAGCTGGCCGGGCTGCTTCCATCGAACGCAGCCATGGGTGCGGTAAAGGCGGGGGCGAGCTTCCTCGGCTTTGAAACCGACGTGGACCGCGCCAGGAAGCTGGTGGGGGGCCTGATCGCGCAGGGCCGCGCTCCCGAGCAGATGGAGAGCGAGTTCATCCAGCGCACGCTCGCCCGCGCCGGGCACGAGCCGCCGCTGGCGCTCGGCGAGCTGTCCGAAGCATGGAACGCCGTCGCCCGGGCGGGCGGGCTGCCGGACCTCGACCGCCACCTTTTCGGGCGGACCCCTCTGTGCGCCGCGCTGCGGGCGGCGGCGGACCGGTTCCGGCAGGAATCGGGGATCGTCGCGCCCACGCGAATCCTCTTCCTCCTCTCCGACGGCGAGCCCACGGACGGCGATCCGTCGCACCTCGCGTGGGAGATGAGGATGGAGGGCATCCACGTCGTCTCGTGCTTCGTCACCGACCGCGACCTGGCGCGGCCGCGAGTGCTGTACTCCGCCCCGCCGGACGACTGGCCCGCCGCGGCACGGTTGATGTTCGACCTCTCCTCACCGGTGCCGGAGCACGGCGCGTTCGCCCATTACCTCGCGGACCATGGATGGGAGGTGGGCCCCGGCTCGCGGATGTTCGTGCAGGTGAACCACTCCGGGGTGCTGGACGACGTGCTCGAGGCCCTGCTGGCGCTCGCGGAAGACCGCACCTGATCCCGCTCCGCGAAACGCCTCTACACGCAGCGCAACGAAGAGGCAGGGCAGCGGAGGATCCGCCCCCGCCGCTCTGCCTCTCCGCTGCTCCGCTGCTCCGCGTGATCTGGAGTCCACCCGCGACAACAGAACGCGCCCCGCCGCACGGTCCCGGCGGGGCGCATGGTTCAGGTTCGGTGGATGACCATCACGAGCCCGCCGTCAGCTGGCGCTGGTGGCGCGATCCCCAGCGCGCGCCCAGGGCGGCGGCGGCCATCTGCAGGATGAGCGAGCCCGCGTAGAAGGCGGGCGATCCCTCGCCCCAGGTTTCCGCGTCCAGCCACTCGCCGAGAACCAGGTTGGCGAAGAACCAGACGAGCAGCGAGACGATCCCCATCGCCACGCCGTGCAGGATGGGCGCGGCGCCCACCCGCGCGCCGGTGACCACGCCGCCCGCGAAGAACCCGGCCGCCAGCGCGACCACGCCCCACAGCCCGATGGCGGACGCGTCCGGATCCACCAGCCCCGTGGCGGCCAGCACCAGCGCGATCAGCGAGACCACGGCCACGCTCACGAACCAGCCGAACAGCACCCACGAAGGCTTTACGTTCTGCAGGTGCTCCGTGTGCATCACCCCTCCACGATCAGGTCGGCGTCATCGAGATCCACCCCCGCGGGCGCGGCCATCAGCGCGTCCGCAAAGTCGAACTGGCAGGGCTGAAAGGACCTGCGGTGGTGCGGCGTGGGGCCCAGCCGGTCCAGCGCATCCAGGTGCTCCGGCGTGCCGTACCCCATGTTGCGCTCCCAGCCGTACGCGGGGTAGCGCGCCGCCAGCCGCGCCATCAGCCGGTCGCGCGTGACCTTGGCGATGATGGACGCGGCGCTGATGCAGTGCACGCACCCGTCGCCGCCCACGATGGCCGTGTGCGTCTCCGTCCCCAGCTCCGGCACCGCGAGGCCGTCCACGAGCAGGTGGTCCACGTCTCCCAGCCGGCGGATGGCCCGCTGCATGGCGAGGGCCGTGGCGCGGCGGATGTTGATGCGGTCGATCTCCCGCGCCGAGGCCGCCCCCACGCCCCACACCAGCGCCGTGTCCAGGATGCGCTGGTAGAGGTCCACCCGGCGGTCCGCGTTCAGGCGCTTGCTGTCGTCCACCCCGTCGATCCACGTCTCGCACGGCAGGATGACGGCCGCGGCCATCACCGGCCCGGCCAGCGGTCCGCGCCCCACCTCGTCCACGCCGGCGACGCGCACCAGGCCGCGGTCCCAGTACCCCCACTCCGTCGCCAGCAGCCTGCGCAGCCGCTGCGGTGACGGCTTGCGCCTGCGTTTGGCGCCCCTGGACTTCGACTTCGCGGCAGGCGGCATCCGGGATCGTACGGGAAAGCGGAAGTGCGCGGAGTGGTGCGGAACGGAGGATAAAACAATCCGCCGCAACGCACAACGCCGCCTCTCCGTCCATTCTGCGGCCTCCGCGCGATTTCGCGGCCGGGAGGGCGGAAGCGGGATGGCGCGATCCTTGACGCCGGTGCGCCGCATGCCGGAAGACGCTGGAAGCAATCTCCCCTCTCCGCCCGCCTACGCCCCGTCGCCGCCCGTGTGGGTGGGCCGGCTGGCCACGGCCTTCGTGCTGCTGGCCCTCGCGGCGCTGGTGGTGGTCCCCCTGCTGGTGCAGCGCCGGGTAGAGCAGGTGCGCTCGCGGGTGGAGGACGTGGCGGACCCCGCGCGCACGCTGGTTCGCCGCATTCAGTTCGACCTGGCGCAGGAGGCCACGGCGGTGCTCCTGCTTTCCCTGACCGGCGCGCCCGAGGCCAGACAGGCGTACCGCGACGCCCGCCGCGACGAACAGGAGCAGTTCATCCAGCTCCAGGCGTACGCCGAGAGGGTGGACGGCGCGGTGCTGCGCGAGTTCCAGCGCTTTCGCACCTTGGCGCGGGAGTGGCAGGCGCGCATCTCGATCGATTCCGCCGCGATGGGGCCGCGGCCCGATCCCGTGAACGCACGCGAGGAGATCCGGCTGGCCGGGGAGGTCCTGCAGGCCGGCAACCGGCTGGACGAGGCGCTGGTGCGCGACGCGCGGCGGAACCGGGAGATGATCCGCCGCATGGAGCGGTTCGGGACCAACGTCACCGTGGGGCTGGGGGTGCTGGCGCTGCTGGCCGCGCTGGCCGTCGCCTGGCTGTCGCACCGCATGCGCCAGCTGGCGGCCGTCGCCACCCAGCGCGGCAAGGAAGCGGAGCGCGCGCTGGCGGAAACGGCCCGGGCCACGGAAGCGCGTGCACGGCTGCTGCGCGGCGTGAGCCACGACGTAAAGAACCCGCTGGGGGCGGCGCGCGGCTACGCGGAACTGCTGGAGCAGGGGATCAAGGGCGAGCTCACGCCGGACCAGTCCAAGTTCGTCGCGGGGATCCGCCGGTCCATCGACAGCGCGCTGGCTATTCTGGCCGACCTGCTGGACCTGGCCCGCGCCGACAGCGGCGGCCTGCACGTGGAGCGCGTCCTCATCGAGCTGGGGCTGATCGCCCGCGAGGCCGCGGACGACCACCGCGCCGCCGCCCGCGCCGCCGGCCACACGCTGCAGTGCGAGCCCCCGCGGGAGCCCATCCGCGTGCACACGGACCCGGCGCGCGTGCGGCAGGTGCTGGGTAACCTGCTTTCCAACGCCGTAAAGTACACGCCGGCGCCCGGCCGCATCACGGTGCGCGCGGAGCGGGCGGACGCCGGCCGGCGCCCCGGCGCGTGGGCCGTGCTGCGGGTGATCGATACGGGCCCGGGCATTCCCCTGGAGCAGCGCGAGGCCATCTTCGACGAATTCACGCGCCTGCACGACGGCACGGAGATCAAGGGCCACGGCCTGGGGCTGGCCATCAGCCGCCGGGTCGCGCGGCTGCTGGGCGGTGACCTGGACGTGTCCGGCGCCCCCGGCGAAGGCGCCGTCTTTTCCCTCTGGCTCCCGCTTTCCGAAGCCGCCGAATCCGTCCCGGGCGGCGAGGCCGGCAACACAGTGGGCCTCACGCAGAATCAGCAGAGCTAGCAGAGTTTCTCTCGCCGGCCTCGATGTCTCCAGGCGCACCGACATCAACGAGAAAAGCGAATCACACAGACCATTGTCATTCCGCCGAAGGCGGCCTGTCGGCGCAACAAGATCCTGCATGAGGCAAGTCCTCGCGGGCGCCTCCTTCGAAATGACAGCGGCGCGGCCGCGTGCAACCAAAAAAAGGCGTTCTTCGTCGATTTTGTTGCGGGTAAACAGACCCGACGCCGAACTG
>DATABT010000922.1:0-5020 GCA_036259455.1 Longimicrobium sp.
CAGGCACCATGTACTCGGGCAGGCCGCGCCGCAGGTGCGCGCGCAGCCGCGACGCCACCTGGGTCACCGCCAGCGAGTGCGCGCCCAGGGTGAACACGTCGTCCTCCACCCCCAGCTCGCGCACGCCCAGCACCTCGGCCCAGAGGGCGGCCACCCGCGCCTCGGTGTCCGTACGCGGCGCTACCAGCGGCGTGCCCACGTCGTCCGGCCGCTCCGGCGGCTCGGGAAGGGCGCGGCGGTCCACCTTGCCGTTGGGCGAGAGGGGGAACCGGTCCATGGGCACGAACACGGAGGGCACCATGTACTCCGGCAGCCGCTCGCGCGCCGCCCGGCGCAGGTCGCGCACCAGCGCCGCCGCGGTGTGGTGCCCGTTGTCCCGCGCCCCGTCCGCGACCGGCTCGCCCACGATGCGCGGAACCAGGTATGCGGCCAGGCGGCGCGGCCCCGACGCGGGCTGCCAGGGGGCCACCACCACGTCGTGAACGCCGGGGTGCTCGCGCAGCACCGCCTCGATCTCGCCGGGCTCCACGCGGTAGCCGCGGATCTTGACCTGGTGGTCCAGGCGCCCCAGGTACTCCAGCGTGCCGTCCGGCAGCCAGCGAACCCGGTCGCCGGTGCGGTACATCCGGGCGCCGGGCTCGGGGGAGAACGGATCGGGCAGGTAGCGGCCGGCGGTGAGCCCCGGGCGACCCAGGTAGCCGCGGGTGATCCCCGCGCCGGCGATGTACAGCTCGCCCGCCTCGCCCACCGCCACGGGCCGCAGCGCCTCGTCCACCACGTGGCAGCGGGTGTTGGCGACCGGCCGGCCGATGGTGGGAGGCGCGCCGGGCCGGCGCAGCGCGTACGTGCTGAAGGTGGTGTCCTCCGACGGCCCGTACAGGTCGTAGACGCGCTCGATGCCGTGGGCGTACAGCGCGTCCACCAGCTCGGGCTTCAGCAGCTCGCCGCCCAGGTTCACCGTCCTGACCGCGGCCGGGATGCCGCCCGTCTCCAGCAGCGTCGCGATGGCGGAGGGCACGGTGTCCACCAGCCGCACCTGGTCCGCCGCGGCCGAGCGGGGGAGCGCCAGCGCGTTCTCCACCACGATCACCCGGCCCCCGCGCGCCAGGGGCGCGAACAGCTCGAACACCGACATGTCGAAGCAGACCGACGTCGAGGCGAGCATCCCGCCCAGTTCTTCGTCGCCGTAGACGCTCCACGCCCACGCCAGCATGGCCACCGCGCTCTGGTGCTCGATGGCCACGCCCTTGGGCCGGCCCGTGCTGCCGGAGGTGTAGATGAGGTACGCCAGGTTGCGCGGCGCCACGGCCGTGCGCGGATTCTCCGCGCTCTCCTCCAGAATCTCCGCCGCGCCGCCGTCCAGGGTCACCACGCGCGCGCCGGCCGGAACGGGAAGGAGCCCGCGCAGCTTCTCCTGCGTCACCAGCACCGCCGCGCCCGCGTCCGCCAGCATCAGCTCCAGCCGCTCCACCGGGTACGCCGGGTCCAGCGGCACGTAGGCGCCGCCGGCCTTGAG
This sequence comes from Longimicrobium sp., assembly GCA_036259455.1. GTDB lineage: Bacteria > Gemmatimonadota > Gemmatimonadetes > Longimicrobiales > Longimicrobiaceae > Longimicrobium. The sequence goes on from DATABT010000922.1 coordinate 1,517, forward strand.
CACGGCCAGCAGAGCGACGATCAGCTCCGGTCCGCGCTCCAGACACACGCCCACCCGCACCTCGGGCCCCACCTCCAGGCGCGCCAGACGGTGCGCCAGCTGGTTGGCGCGCTCGTTCAGCGCCCGGTACGTGAGTGAGGCCCCGTCGCAGACCACGGCTACGGCGTCCGGTGTGCGCACCGCCTGCTCCTGCACCAGCTGGTGGATGCAGCGGTCCGCGGGAAAGGGGGCGTCCGTCCGGTGCCAGGCCTGGGGCACGGCGCGCTCGCCCCCATCGCGCGGGGTGGAGGTGACGAGCTCCGGAGCCAGTCCGCTCATGCAGTTCTCTCGGCATGGGTGGTTGAATGCATGCGGTGCCCCCGCCCCCGGCCACCGGTCCGGCGGCGTTCGCACCCCTTCCGCGCCCCGGCACCGCATCCCGCCCGCGCCATGCGGATGCAGGGGCGGACACGCGCGGGCCACCGCGGGATACCCGGTGGATCGGCCCGGCGCCCCGCGATTTGGTCCCTCACGCGTTGAAGTAGCTCTGACGCCCGCCGCGGCGGCGGATGTCGCAGGTGGCGCAGTGAAAGCCCCCGCCCAGGCTGCCGAAGTTGCGCAGCGGCACCGGGATGGGTTCGAACCCGTGGCGCTTGAGGAACGCGATCATGGGCTTCTCCGCCGCCTCCACCACCACGCGCGTCTCGTCCAGGCTCAGCACGTTCACCGACAGCCAGCTGCTGGTGAAGTAGAAGGGATGGTCGTCGGGCACCGTGGGCTCGGGCGCCCGCAGGATCTCCCAGTCGCGGAACATGGCGGGGAGCGTGGATGGATCGACCCGCGCCGGGTTGATCATCAGCCTTCCCGGCGCCAGCGGGATGATGCTGGCGTCGATATGCATCGCGTGCGGGTCGTCGAACGACAGGACGTGGATCCGGTACTCGGGGCCCAGGTGTCGTGCCAGCCACTCGACCCCGAACCGGTTGGTCACGTGGCTCAGCTGGACAAAGATGTCCGCGCCCATGCGGCAGAAGTCCGCCGCGTCGAACACCGGCTCGGCCTCGGTGATGACGCTGCGGCCCCGGTTGACGTCGAACTCCGTGTCCGGGATGTGCGCGTTGTAGAAGCCGTCCGCCAGCTCCGGCTTGGGGGCGGCCGTCCAGCGGGCGCCGGCGGCGAAGTACTCCTTGATCAGGCCGCGAAAGGCGCGCGTCTCGAAGTAGCGGCTGCGCCAGGCCATGGGCGCCTCGATGATCTCGTCGCCCACCACCAGCAGGCAGTCGCGCGGCATGGCGCCGTACAGCCCGGTGACCGGCCCGAACCGATGGGTCGAGAACGGGGCCTGCCAGTCCACCGGGTCGGGGCGGCGCACCGTGACCCCCTCGTTCTCCAGCACCCGCGCAAGCGCGTCCAGCTCGCGCGCGGCGGCGGCCAGCAGGTCGGCGGGAAAGGGCTTGCCGCCGTTGGCCTTGAACCAGGCCCAGTGGCGCTGGGGCATGGTGGCCGCCAGCACCGGGTGCCACTCGGGGACGCAGGCGTGGTCGGCGCGGCCCACGATCACCTCCTCCAGCGGGTCCCATTCGGTGTAGCTGCTCACCACCGGCGCCACCGGCCGCTCTCCCTCGGTGGAGGGGTAGAGCGCGGGGACCCTGGCCTTCTGGCTGACGCTGCTGCCCGTTGAAACCACCAGTTCCGGAGCGAGTCCGCTCATGCCGGCCTCTCGATCGAGATGTGGATGGGTGAGTCCATCAGACGCGTCCGCACCCGTGTCACGGCAGACGAGCTTCGCCGCCGCAGTCCCCCGACCGGCTCCGATCCGGGCCCGGGAAGCAGCCGCTTGCGAATTGCGTCCTGTATTGTGATGCACAAGAAGCGCGAACCGCCGGCCTGAATTCCAGGCGGGTCGTACGTCAAGGGAGGGCTGGGCATCCCGAATACGCCACGATGAGAGATAATAACGCAGCCATCGCTGCCGGATCAAGATTTTTGTTTTGTCGAAGACGTGACGCTATCGATGCGACTAAATTCGATGGATTCTTGCGGATCGTGATCACCAGTGAAGATCATCGGACGGGCCGAACAGCAGCACAGCAGAGCCCGTATGACGATGGTTCACCGGAAGGAGCTACGCTCGCTTGCCTGCGGTAGATCCATCGCCGGTCGTCGGCTTTTTCCCTGGCGCGATACGCGGCACGCACAGACCCTTCGCGCCGTCTGCCATGTCGGGGCCCTACGGCGGCCACCCGCGCGCGGGAGGGGCGCCGCGGAGCTCGGCCGGGCCTGTTCCGGTGGGAAGGTGACGTCCCATTCAGAACGGCATGCCCAGCGTGGCCGCGGGATCCGGAGGGAGCGGCGGCGTGGGCCAAGCGCAGGGGGTATCGGCGGCTGCACCAGCCGTCGGGGAGGCTCGCCGCGTCCGCCAGCCACGGGCCGATCGGGCCGCTTGCGCGATGCCGTGGAGGAGCTGCGGGCGGAGGTCGCGGAGTTGCCGAGTTCCACGCGTTCCGTCGCTCGCTCCCGGCAAGCACCCGCCGCCGTTCGCCGAGCAGGTGGGGTACGCGGCTACTGTTGCGGGGCGGACAACGTGAACTCGTTCGACGTGCGCGCATCCTGGGGAAGCGGGGTGCCGAGCGGGGGCGCGTCGCCGTGATAGGAATGCACCACACCGTGCCAGACCAGGCGGTAAGTGCCGTCGATATCGGCAACGCTGAACTGCGGATGCATGTCCGGCCCGGAACGCACTCGAACCGTGTCCGTGTATTCTCCATCCGGTGGCACGACCAGAGGGGCGCTCAGGCAGGCAGGCGTCGCCCCGGACCAGACCGGGGACCACGTATCGCCAATCTGCTTCTCGAGAGATGGGACGATGATCGCGTTGCAGTTGATGAAATAGACCGAGTCGCCCGTCACGTTGCGATAGACGTACGGGATGTAGACCTCGATTCCACCGGCTACGCGTCTGAAGTCGTAATGGAGCTGAGAGGTTCGAAAGCCTCCCATGCTTTCGCCGCCGGAGTCGGGCGGGGATTGGGAGGAGGAGCAGGCGCCCGCGGCAGCGACGGCCGCGAGAAGCACCCGGCGAAGAGCCCGATCCATCAGCGGCACCTCATGAGGTAGCGAGTGTTGCCTGAAGGAAAGCGTCATGGGTGTCCTCCGGCCTCGGCAGACAGACGGAAGAACCGATGTCCGGCCAGGTATCCCCTGCATGCAGGGTCAGGCGCGCGGAACCGCACGACGGATACCGCGGAGCAACCGCAGCAGAAACACGACTGCCAGGCCAGGACCCGCTCCCGGGACGTTGAGGACGACATCGTTGATGTCCGCGGTTCGATAGCTCGCCATGCACTCGACAGGTACTGGATGAGTTCGACGCCGAAAGAGATCGCGATCTTTCCCCCTCCAGAGGCAAGAACGCCTCCGCACCACAGGGATCAGGATGCCGAGCGGGAAAAAGAGGTTCTTCGTCGATTCTGTTGCAGGTAAACAGACCCGACGCCGAACTGTCATTTCGAAGGAGGCGCCTGC
>DATABT010000923.1:0-6693 GCA_036259455.1 Longimicrobium sp.
CTGCGTCTCTGCGTCTCTGCGTCTCTGCGTCTCTGCGTCTCTGCGTCTCTGCGTCTCTGCGTCTCTGCGTCAGGCCGTTCCTTTTCGTGATCCGGCATACGGACGCGGGACAGGGAACAGCCCGCGGCCACGGGCTGTTCCCTGTCTGCCGGATCACGAAAAGGAACGGCTTGGCGCAGAGACGCAGAGACGCAGAGACGCAGAGACGCAGAGACGCAGAGAGAAGGTTCCGCGTTTCTCTCTCCGCGTGTCCGCGTCTCTGCGTGAGACGAATCTCTTTGCGGTTCTGGTATTACTCCACCGCGCCGAGGGCCAGGGCGGCGTTGATCCCCCCGAACCCGAAGCTGTTGCTCACGATGCGCCGCACGGGCATCTCCGCGCCCTCGCCGGTCACGTAGTCCAGGTCGCACCCTTCGCCGCGGCACTCCAGGTTCAGCGTGGGCGGCACCCACCCGCGCTGGATGCTGAGCGCGCTGATGGCGGCCTCGATGGCGCCGGTGGCGCCCAGGCAGTGCGCGTGGTATCCCTTGGTGCCGCTCACCCGCAGCGCGTCGGCGTGCGCGCCGAAGACGTCGCGGATCACGCGGCTTTCCGTGCTGTCGTTGAGCGGCGTGGACGAGCCGTGCGCGTTGATTACGTCCACGTCCTCCGGCCGCAGCCCGGCGGTGCGCATGGCGGCGCGCATGGCGCGGGCGGCCTGTGCGCCGTCCGGGCGCGGCGCCGTCATGTGGTGCGCGTCGTTGCTCGTGCCGTAGCCCAGGACCTCGGCGTAGATGCGCGCGCCACGGGCCCTGGCGTGCTCCATCTCCTCCAGGACCAGGATGGCCGCGCCTTCGCCCATCACGAAGCCGTCGCGGTTGGCGTCGAAGGGGCGCGACGCGGTGGCGGGGTCGTCGTTGCGCGACGACATGGCGCGGATGATGGCGAACGCCCCGAAGCAGAGCGGCGCCAGCGGCGTCTCCACGCCGCCGGCCAGCACGACGTCCGCCTCGCCCAGGCGGATGGCGCGGAGGCCGTCGCCCACGGCCATGGCGCCGGACGCGCAGCTCATCCCGTTGGTGGAGTTGGGGCCGGTGAAGCCGAACTCGATGGCCACGTTGCAGCTGGCCGCCCCGTTGAACACCGCCAGCGCCAGCATGGGATCGACGCCGCGGACGCCCTTGTGCACGTAGCTGGTGAACTGGTTTTCGCCGTACGCCACGCCGCCCAGCGCGCTGCCGATGAGCACGCCGGTGGTGTCGGGGTCCACGGCGGACGGGTCCAGCTTCGCGTCGTTCAGCGCCAGCCGCGCGGAGGCGATGGAGAACTGCGCGTACCGTTCGGTGCGGCGCGCGCGGTTGCGGTCCATGTAGTCCGTGGGCTCGAAGCCGTCCACCTGCGCCGCGATGTGCGTGCGAAAGGGGGAAGGATCGAAGCGGTCGATCCTGCGCACGGCGCTCTCGCGGCGCCGCAGCCCCTCCCAGAGCCCCTCCACGCCGGTGCCGATGGGCGTTACGCATCCGATGCCCGTGATGGCGACGCGGCGCAGCCCCGCGGGGCCGCCGTTGTGGCTGGTGTCCGTCATCAAACTGCTCGTCCTGATCCACAGAAAAACAGGGGCGCGGGAGGGGATTCCGCCGCTCCCGCGCCCGGCCGCCGGTTGAACCGCCGCCCTGTACACCGCACGGGGGCGGAGGTGCGCGTCATCCGGTCTCCACCGCGCGCTTGATCCCCGCGAGCGTGCGGCTGGCCACGTGGTGGATGAAGACGGGCCCGATCACCGCGTTCGCGATGGCCCGCCGCCCCACGCCCGGGAGCGGCCAGCGCGGCCCCTGCTTCCAGTCATGCACGATCCGCACGAGGGTGGTGCCGTCGCCGCGGTCCGTGAAGGTCCACTCCACGTCCATCCCCGTGGTGATGCCGTCCACGTGGCGGTAGAGGACGGCCGGCCGCGCCGGGTCCAAGCGCATTTCCGACACCCACCAGACCGGGTAGGGCAGCGGCCCGAAGTCGCGCCGCGCCGCCATTTCCACCCGTCCCGTTCCGAACCCCTCCTTGCGCTGAAAGCGGACCCAGCGGTAGTGCGGCAGCCGCTCCGGCCAGCGCTCCACGTCCGCGCCCGCCTGAAAGCACGCCTGTACGGGCGCGCGCATGACGATCTCATCCACCGTGTACAACGGCACTCTCCCGGACGCGGGTGCACGGATGCTTGTGCAGGGATTGTAGATGGATGGCGGCTCCCCTGCAACCGCTGAACGGACTGCTCACATAGAGGAACGGAGTAGCAGAGGAAGCGGCCACGTTCTTCCTCTGTTACTCCGTTCCCTCTGTGTGATTTTTTCAGCTCATCGCGGATTTCGTGGCAACGCGAGGTCCACGCGCCGTGAACTGTCATTTCGAAGGAGGCGCCGCGGGGACTTTGCCCATGCAGGATGTTTGTGGCGTGCGATCTGTATGCCGGATCAGTCCTCGTCCGCGGCGCGGGGCGCGCGGCGGTCGGGGATGGGGGCCACGAGCACCTTGTCCACGCGGTTTCCGTCCATGTCCACCACCTCGACGCGGTAGCCGTTGGACGTGAAGTGCTCGCCCGGCCGCGGCACGTGGCCCAGCGTGGTGAACACGAACCCGCCCAGCGTGCGGTACTCGCGGTACTCGTGGCGGCGGTCCTCCAGGTCCAGGATCTCGCGGAACTCGTCCATGGAAAGCGACGCGTCCACCAGCAGGGATCCGTCCTCGCGCCGCACCACCGGGGGCGCGGGGGGAACGCCGCCCTTGCCCATTTCCCCCGCGAACTCCTCCAGCACGTCGTTCAGCGTGACGATGCCCTCCGTGCCCCCGTACTCGTTCACCACCAGCGCCAGGTGCGTCCCCGTCTCGCGAAACTGCTCCAGCACCCGCAGCGCCCGCGTGCTCTCGGGAATGAAGAGCGGCTGCTTGAGCAGCGTGCGCACGTCCTCCACCCGCTCGCCGGAGAGCTCCGCCGCCCACAGGTCCTTGACCTCCACCATTCCCAGCACGTGGTCCAGGGCGCCCTCGCACACCAGGTAGCGCGAGTAGCGGTGCTCCACCATGGCGCGCCGGTGCTCCTCCGGCGACGCCGTCACGTCCAGCCAGACAATGCGGTGCCTCGGGGTCATCAGCGAGACCACGCGCTGGTCGCCCAGCCAGAACACGCGCTCGACGAGATCCTGCTCCTCCTCCTCGAACACGCCCGCCTGCGTCCCCTGCTCCAGCAGCACCGCGATCTCCGCCTCCGTGATCGGCGCCTCGTCGGGCTTGCGGATGCGCAGCAGGCGCAGAACGAGCTGCGTGGACGTCGTCAGCAGCCACACCAGAGGCCGCGCCACCCGCGACACCATGTTCATGGGCCCGGCCATCACCGCCGCGATCTTCTCGGGGTGGTTCAGCCCGATCTGCTTGGGCACCAGCTCGCCGACGATCAGCGACATGTAGGTGATGCCGAGGACGACGATACCCAGCGCGAGCGGCCGGGCGTACTCGGCCACGCTGGGAAACTGCTTCAGCCACTCCGCCAGCGGCTCCGCGATGGCCGCGCCGCCGAACGCGCCCGCCAGCGTGCCGACGAGGGTGATTCCCACCTGCACGGTGGCCAGAAAGCGCTCCGGGTGCTCGGCCAGGTTCAGCGCCCGCCGCGCCGCCGCGTCACCGGCCTCCGCGCGCTGCTGCAGCCGCGTCTTGCGCGCGGAGACGACGGCAATCTCGCTCATGGCGAACACCCCGTTCGCCACCAGCAGCAGCAAGACCACCAGGACCTCCGTGCCGATGCTCCCCATCCGTCGCTCTGGTTGTGAGTGCGTGAGTGCGTGAGTGCGTGAGTGCGGTGAGTGCCTCAGTGCGTGAGTGCGTCAGTGCGTGAGTGGATCCGTGCTGCTCACTCCCCGCACCAACGCACTCCGCACTCACGCACTGCTCTTCCGCGTGCAAGCTACTCGCTCGCCGCGGCGCGCGCACCGGGCCGTACCGGCCTGTGCATGGGCCGGCGTGCGCGCCGCGCGACGGCGCTGCGCACTCGCTTGCGCATGTGCGACGGGCCCGCGCACTCCCGCGCGCCCCGGCTGGCGCGTGCCGCTGTACGCGTGCGCCGGACGCGCGTAGATTCCGCGCCGTGAACGACTCGCGCGCGTGGCCCCCCCCTCGTTTTCTCCTGGCGCTGCTGCTGGCCGCGCTGGTGGCGGGGGCCGTCCCCGTACGCGTCCACGCGGCGCACGGCAAGTCGTCCGGCGGTCCCGGGTGGCGCGCGGCATCCGCCCGGCTGGCGCAGGCGCGTCCGGATCTGGACCTGCGCCGCGCGCCTCCCCTCCCGCCCGCCGCGCCGGAACCGCTGTCCCTTCCGCGCCTTGTACGCGCGGACGGGCCCCCGCCGCCGCGCATTCGCCTCACGGCGCCGCCGCTCGCGCGGTCGCCGCTTCCCCGCGCTCCGCCCGTCACCCGGGCAGCCTTTCGCGGCGCATCACCCGCTCTCGCTGACGTCCGCGCATCCGCATTCCGCCGCATGGGGGCGGGCGATGGACGGCGTGTGCATCGCGGGAGGCCTCCGACCCTGACGAGCGCCGCGTGACCGCGCGGGCGCCGGCCGTTCCACATCTTTCATCCACACGTCGGAGCCATGGAGCTTTTCACCGACCCGCAGGTCTGGATCGCGTTCCTCACCCTGCTCGCCCTGGAGCTGGTGCTGGGGGTGGACAACGTGATCTTCATCTCCATTCTGGCGGGCAAGCTGCCGCAGGAGCAGCGCAAGCGCGCGCGCACCATCGGCCTGTCGCTGGCGCTCATCACGCGCCTGCTGCTGCTCTTTTCGCTGTCGTGGATCGTGCGGCTGACCGATCCGCTCTTTCACGCCTTCGGCCATCCGTTCAGCGGCCGCGATCTCATTCTGCTGGGCGGCGGCCTTTTCCTGATGGGCAAGGCCGTGCACGAGATGCACACGCGCCTGGAAGGCGAGGAGGGGCATTCGTCCGCCAGGGTGCCGCCGTCGTTCTCCGGCGTGATCGTGCAGATTCTGCTGCTGGACGTGGTGTTCTCGCTGGACAGCGTGATCACCGCGGTGGGGATGGTGGAGCAGATCGAGGTGATGATCGCGGCCGTGGTGCTCGCCGTGGTGGTGATGCTCGTTTCCGCCGGCGCCATCAGCGACTTCGTGGAGCGCCACCCGACGGTGAAGATGCTGGCCCTGTCGTTCCTGGTGCTGATCGGCGTGACGCTGGTGGCGGACGGCCTGGGGCACCACATCCCCAAGGGCTACATCTACTTCGCGATGGGCTTCTCGGTGTTCGTGGAACTGCTGAACCTGCGCGCGCGGGGCAAGTCCAGGCCCGTGCACCTGCGCGAGCCGTACGTCGAGGAGCCGGGCGCGCCGGCGCCGACGAGTGCGTGAGTGCGTGAGTGCGTAAGGGGGGCGGATCCGCGCGATCCGCCCCCCTTTCACGTCGTCCGTTCGCGACGCCCATCAGCCGCGGCCGTCGATCTCCACCTCCGCGCGGCTTCGCAAGCGAGCCGTCCGGGGGAAGGTGCCCGGACACGTACGCGCGGTTTACCCCGCGCTCGCGCCGCGAGAACGGAGAGTGCCGTCGCGGTGGGGGCCCCTGTGGCGGATCGGCGCGGACCAGCAATGGCTCAGGTCGCCGCGCGCTTCCGGGTCTTCCCGGCGGCGGGTTTGGCAGCCGGCGCATTGGCCCGGGCGATGTTCCGCTTGTCGGCGGAGGCGCGCGGGTCGGCCACGGACCCGGGGTCTACCAGGAGCCGGTCGGGCGCAACGCCCAGCGCGATGGCGATGCGCGTCATGGTGAGCAGCGTGGGGTTTCCGTCGCCGCGCTCGATCTCGGCGATGCGCGGCTGCTTCATCTTCGCGGCCTCCGCCAGCTGAAGCTGTGTGAGTCCCTGCGCCGCGCGCAGACGATACACGTTGCCGCCCAGGTGAACGCGCGGCTCGTCCTCCGCCCATGCCGCGGCGAACTCGGGGTTCTCGCACAGCTTTGCGGTGAGCTCTTCAAGCGTCAGGTCACCCTTCATCGTCACCTTTCCGGTTTTGCGCGATCCACTCGTCCCGCCGCCGCTTGGCACGTTCGATCTCCAGGTCCAGCAGCCGCTGCTTGTCAGCCGCGGACTTCGGGACGGCTGTCGCCAGCACGAGCGTGCGCATGACGCGGCGTGGAGCGGGAAAGAAGAAGATGCGATACGCCGCGCCGGGGCCGGCCACACGCATTTCCCAGATGCCGTCGCGGAGGTGGTCGATGGTTCCGTCGGCGATCGAGGCCATCCAGCCCTTGACCGCGAGCATACCCAGCCGGCGGCGGATTCGAGTCTGCTGCTTCTCCGGCAGCCTCAGCAACTCCTGCTTGAACCACGTCGACGAAATGATCCGGATCTCGTCGTGCACGCGCCCTCCTCTATTTATACGATCAAACGTATCGCGGCAAGAAGCGTGGTGTTCGGAGTGAACAAGGCTAAACGCGAGCAGCGGGGCGCGCTACGGCATGGAATCGGACTCTCGTGAGCACGGCTGACCACCTGTGGCGCAGAGGGAGCGGAAGTGAGACGGACAGGGGCCGAGGGCCGGGATGGGAGCGACGGCGCTCCAGCTTCTGCCCATGGCGATGAGGGGATCGGCGGCGGGATCGCGCGCTGACGTGAAGGTCGGCTGGGTACGTGCCGTCTGGCGAGGGGCGGCGACCTCGCTTCATGAAAATCGCCGGG
>DATABT010000924.1:0-1995 GCA_036259455.1 Longimicrobium sp.
ATCCGCTCCCGGACGCCGCCGCGCCGTCCGGGAGCGACGCCCCCGCCGGCGCGGCCGCGGACACCGCGCCGGCCCCGGGCGAGGGGACGACGGTGCAGGCGGCGCAGGTGGAGGGCGGGGCGTCCGTGGCCACGGTGACCATCCAGATGAAGGACGGCGGCCGCTCGACCATGGTGCTGCCGCCGGTGAAGAAGCCGGATCCCGCCATGAAGGCCCACGCCGCGCGCGTAATGCGCTGCGTGCAGTCGCTGGACTGGGACTTTTCCGCGGGGGGCACGCTGGACTTCATCCCCGCGGGGCAGCAGGGGCCGGGGTACGCCGCGCGGGTCAACTCGTTCAACTGGAGCGACTTCTACCGCACCAACCGCGGCGAGGAGCTGTTCCACGAGGTCCGCGAGCTGCTGCGCCGGGAATACGAGTACGTGCTCATCGACAGCCGCACGGGGGTGAGCGACACCTCCGGCATCTGCACGGTGCAGATGCCGGACACCGTGGTGGTGTGCTTTACGCTCAACAACCAGGGAATCGAGGGTGCGGCGGGGATCGCGCGGTCGGTGGTGGAGCAGCGGCGCGAGCGGCCCGTGGACGTGTTCCCCGTGCCCATGCGCGTGGAGAACGCCGAAAAGGAAAAGCTGGAATCCCGCAAGGCGTTCGCGCAGCGCCAGTTCGAGCGCATCCACTTCGCCCTTCCACGGGGCGTGAGCCGGGCCGACTACTGGAAGAACGTCCTCTTTCCCTACGTTCCGTTCTACGCCTACGAAGAGATCCTGGCCACCTTCGGCGACCGCCAGGAAGACGCCACCTCGCTCATTGCGCCGGCGCTGCGGCTTGCGGCGTATGTGAGCGGCGAGGAGAAGATCCAGTTCACTCCGCCCGCGGAGGAGCTGCGGGCCGAGATCCTGGCCAGGTACGCGCGGAACTCCGCCCTTCCGGTGGAGCTCACCTCGCCGCGGCGCGCCCGCGAGGCCGAGGAGATCTACTCCGCCCTGACGCACGAGGAGCAGGAGGCGGCGTACCGCGTCTTTACCCGGCTGGTGCAGCTCGCCGAGCCCGGCGAGGGCGCCGATACCTGGGTGCAGGTGCCGCTGGCCGCCCTGGACGACACGGAGCGGCGGGTGGCGCGCCGCTTTCAGGGCTCGGCGCTGGAGGTGAAGCCGCGGGAATCCGGCGGCGAGACCGTCCAGACGGCGGACGAAAACCTGCTCGGCGCCTGGAAGCGCCTGTCCCTGTGGACGGTGCAGGACCGCCAGTTCCTCCTCTGGCGCCGCAGGCTGGCCGCCAACCTGTCGGAGTGGATTCAGAGCGAGCGCGACGCCAGCGGGCTGCTGACCGGCGCCCGGCTTTCCGCCGCCTCGCGGTGGCTCTCCGACCGCCGCGACCAGCTCACCGCGCGGGAGGTGGAGTTCATCGAGCGAAGCATCAACCGGTACGAGCACAGAAAGCGGAGGCTCCTGCTGCAGCGCATCGCGGGCGGGGCCGGTCTGGCGGTGCTGCTGGTGATCGGAGTGCTCTCGTACACGCGGGCGCGCGCGGCGGAGAGCCGGAGCCGCGTGGCGCAGGCACAATACCAGAAGAGCCTGGACTCGCTGCGGGTCGCGGGGCTGGTGCGCAGCGGCTCCGACAACGCGCAGGTGGGCAACTACGGCCGCGCCATCCAGGACTTCCAGGCCGCCATCGCGCTGGACAGCGCGAACCCGCAGGCATTCTTCGGCCTTGGCAACGCCAGCTACCAGAGCGGCGACCTGGTCACCTCCGTGTCCGCGCTGTCGCAGGCCGTGCAGGCGAATCCGCGGTACTGGTCGGCCTACGACGTCCGCTCACAGGCGTACCTGGAGACGGGCGACACCGCGCGGGCCATCGCCGACCTGCAGCAGGTGGTGCAGCTGGCGCCCGACAGCGTGAAGCCCGACCGGCTGGCGCGCCTGCAGCGGATCTCCGCCGGGCGCGTGCCGGTGGATTCCCGCGTCACCATCAACATCCGCTACCGCAGCCGTG
>DATABT010000925.1:0-13694 GCA_036259455.1 Longimicrobium sp.
GCCGGCGGCGCCGGGAACGCCCGCAAATTCCAGCCCAGAAACACTTTGCGGCGGATCTGCCCATCTCTCGCCCCCCGGGGTTCGTGAAGAACGAGTCGTGGGCGGGTAAACCCGCGGCTCTAAATGCCATAAGCCCCGCCCCGGCCGCTCACGCGGCCGCGCGGGGCTTCACCTGCTCTGGAGGTCCGGGGCCGGCGCGGTGGTGGGTTCATCGCGAACGAGGGTGAGGCCCCGTTTCGCGAGGAACGAGCGAAGACGGGGCGTGTGGCCGTTGGAGCCGCGGGTTCAACCGCCCACGAGCCCGGGGCACTCACGCACTCACGCAACCACGCACACACGCACGCACTGACGCGCCCCTTCACCTTGAGCCTCCCTTGCCCCACACGTTAACTTACCCAGTTCCACCCCATTGCAAGCCCGTACCTGACGGATACATGCGCGCCGACGAGATCCGCTCCCGCTTCCTCGACTACTTTGCCCGCCAGGGACACTCCGTGCGCCCGTCGTCCTCACTGGTTCCCAGGGACGACCCCACGCTGCTGTTCACCAACGCCGGCATGGTGCCGTTCAAGAAGGTGTTCCTGGGCATGGCGCAGGTGCCCTTCACCCGCGCGGCCACGTCGCAGAAGTGCGTGCGCGCGGGCGGCAAGCACAACGACCTGGAGGCGGTGGGGGTCACGGCCCGGCACCAGACCTTCTTCGAGATGCTGGGCAACTTCTCCTTCGGCGACTACTTCAAGCGCGACGCCATCCGCTTCGCCTGGGAGCTCATGACCGGGGAGTACGGCATCGATCCGGAGCGGCTCTGGATCTCCGTGCACCACACGGACGACGAGGCGCGCGCGCTCTGGCAGGAGATCGCGGGGATTCGCCCCGAGCGCATCTTTGGCCTGGGCGACAAGGACAACTTCTGGCAGATGGCCGACACCGGCCCCTGCGGCCCCTGCTCGGAGATCCACTTCGACCGGCGGCCGGAGGGCACGCGCGGCGCGGCGGTCACCCGCGAGGAGTTCGAGGAGCTTACCGAAAAGGGTGAGATCCTGGAGTTCTGGAACCTGGTGTTCATGCAGTACGACCGCGACGCGGACGGCGAGCTGCATCCCCTGCCGGCGCCCTGCGTGGACACGGGGATGGGGCTGGAGCGCCTGTGCAGCATTCTGCAGGGCGTGGACACCAACTACCAGACGGACCTGTTCACCGACATCATCGCCCGCGCGGTGGAGGTGGTGGGCGTGCCGTACGAGTACGATACGCCGCAGGGCGTGAGCTATCGCGTGCTGGCCGACCACGCGCGCGCCACGGCGTTTCTGCTGGCGGACGGCGTCTTCCCGTCCAACGCGGGGCGCGGCTACGTGCTGCGCCGCATCCTGCGCCGCGCGGTGCGCCACGCCTGGCTCCTGGGCCGCCGCGACCCGACGCTGGTGGAGGTGGTCGAGACCGTCATCGACCGGATGGGCGTGGCGTATCCGGAGCTGATGGCCCGCCGCGAGTACATCACCCGCAACACGCGGGCGGAGGAGCTGGCGTTCCTGGACCGCATCGACGCCGGCCTCAAGCTGTTCGACCAGCTGGCGCCGGTGGGCGGGTCAGGGACGGTCGCGGGCGCGGACGCCTTCAAGCTCTACGACACCTTCGGCTTCCCGGTCGACCTCACCGAGCTGATGGCCCGCGAGCGGGGCTACGAGGTGGACCTGGAAGGCTTCGAGCAGGCGCTGGAGGCGCAGCGGGCCCGCAGCCGCGCCGACCGCGCGAAGGCGGGGATCGGCGTGGAGGCGGATGCGCTGGTGATGGGGTGGGAGGAGGTGCCGGAGGCGGAGGGCGCGGAGCAGGACTTCGCGGCCTACCGGGCTACCTCGCTGGAGACGGACGTGCTGGCGTTCCGGCGGATGGAGGACGGCCGCATTGCCCTGCAGCTGCGCGAGAACCCGTTCTACGCCGAGAGCGGCGGCCAGGTGAGCGACCGCGGCCACCTGCGCGGCGACGGCTGGTCCATGGCGGTGACGGAGGTGCGCAGGGTGGCCGGCCGCATCGCCGTGCTGGGCCCGGTGGAGGGCGACTTTGTCCCCAGCACGGTGACGGCCACGGTGGAGGAGCCGGCGCGCCGCGACACGGAGCGCAACCACACGGCCACGCACCTGCTGCACGCCGCGCTGCGCCGCGTGCTGGGCGATCACGTGCACCAGCAGGGCTCCGTCGTGGAGCCCAGCCGCCTGCGCTTCGACTTCGCGCACACGGGGCCGATGACGCCCGAGGAGATCGCGGAGGTGGAGGGGCTGGTGAACGAGGCCATCTGGGCCAACGTCGACGTCTGCGCCAACGAGATGGGCTACCAGGAGGCCATCGGCCGCGGCGCCATGGCGCTGTTCAGCGACAAGTACGGTGACGTGGTGCGGGTGATCGAGATTCCGGGCGTGTCGATGGAGCTCTGCGGCGGTACGCACGTGCGCACCACGGGGCAGATCGGCCTGTTCCGCATCGTCAGCGAGAGCGGCGTGGCGGCGGGCGTGCGGCGCATCGAGGCGGTGACCGGCCGCGGCGCGTTCGAGCGCGTGCGCCGCGACGAGGCCACGCTTCGCCAGGCGGCTTCGATGCTGCGGACCAGGGAAGAGAACCTGCTGCCGCGCATTCAGCAGGTCATCGACCAGTCCCGCGATCTGCAGAAGCAGCTGGAAAAGGCGCGCACCAGCGGCGGCGGAAACCTGCTCCAGGCGATGCTCGATTCAGCCGTCACCGTCGAGGGCGTCAAGATCGTGTGGGCCGCGGCCAGCTATGAGAGCCTGGACGACATGAAGGCGCTCGGCGACCAGCTGCGCGAAAAGCTGAAGAGCGGGGTCGCCGTGCTGGCGGAGATCGGCGAGAAGCCGATGCTCGTCGCCGTCGTTACCGACGACCTGATCCGCCGTGGCATTCGCGCGGACGCCGTCGTGCGCGAAGTGGCTTCGCGCGTGGGCGGCAAGGGCGGGGGCAAGCCGCACATGGCGCAGGCCGGCGTAGGCGATCCTTCGAGGTTGAGGGAGACGCTGGAGAGTCTGCCCGATCTCGTCCGTCCGCTGCTGGGCGCGGGCGCCGCCGCGTGACGGCTGCGGAAGCCTGGGTGCGCGGGCGGCTGGCGGACGCGCCGCCCGCGCTGCTGGACGCCATGCTCGCCGCCCTCCCGGCGGATGACGATCTCGCGTTGCCGGATGCGCTGGCGCAGGCCGCACTGCGCCTGTACGCCGGGCTGATGGCGCGCGACGGCGGCACCCACCGCCACGACGCGCTCCCCCTGCTGGCCGCCGACGCGCTCTTCACCCACGCGCTGGAGGCGCAGGCCGAGGCCGATCCCGACGGCGTCCCCGCGCTGGCGGAACGCATCGGCGCGGCGGGCGCGCTGTCGTCGCTGGCGTAATCCACGACGCGGCATTCTGTCGTGCAATCAGCAGGGTCGGCGCAAGGACCGTTTTCCTCCGCTGGCCCTGCTGGCTGCGTCTGAGGCCGAGGTCATTCGGCGCGGCACGCACCCTGTCGGATGAACGTCGCGGCTGGCGCGGCTGGGGCGCCGGATGCTGCGCGCCGTCGCCGGAGGGTCGCGCCGGGCCTGTCATTTCGAAGGCGGCGCCCGCGTGATCGCCGCCGGTGCAGGAACCCGTGGCGCCGACTGAGAAATCTACTCGCCCGTGCTGGTGCCGCGCCCTGCGCGACGGGCGACGCGGGATTGCATCCGCCACGGCATTTGATTTCCTGAGAGAGCGCCCTCGTGGAACTCCTTTGATTGCAGTCGGTTGGGCGCGACCGAAGGATCTACTCAGCGCCGGCTGGGAAGCTGCCTTCCTGCGACGGCCCCCGCGTCCCGGTATCGCCGGCGAGATCCTTCGGTGGCCGCCGTAGATCGTTTATCAGCAAGGGCTTGCGTGGCGGCTCCCTCAGGAAGCCGATCCGCTGGATGTGCGAGTTTAGCAACACCCTCGCCCTGAATAGAAAGGTGCCCGGGCCGGCGGAGGGCCCCTTCCCCCGGCCCCCTCGTTCCTCGCGAGAGGGGGAGAACTGCCTTTCATCGCACAAGGTGCGCGCAACGCCGGATGACTCAGGATGACATCACCTGCTTCTCGGCGGATGAGTCCTTGGACACACTCCGAGGCCTACATTTCCAGGGCCAGCGATGACGAACGGCCGGATGATCTTCGTGATGTGGTTCGTGAGCCTGGCCGTGCTGCTGGTCTGGTTCGCGGGGCGGGAGCCGGAGTGGGCGGCGCCGCTGATCCTGATGCTGCTGGGGGTGGTCGCCGCGGCGATGCCCCGGCCCTCGCCGGAGACGGAGCGAATGCGCGGCCGCGTCCGTGCGCCGGGAGCGGGGCGCCGCCTGGGGGTCGTGGCGGCGATCGTGGGACTGGCCCTTCTGCTGCGCTCGCTCGGGGTGATGTAACCAGTGCGTCCACGGCCGCATGCAGGCGGCGACTGATGAGGATGCGTTTCTCAGTGTGGAGAGATCGGATCATCTGGTTCAGTTCCCGACCACGAAGCTGTTCGCCCCCTCGCACGTCATCCAGTCCTTCAGCGGCCCCACGCGCTGCACGGTGATGCGTGCGCCCACCAGCGGCGCACCCTCCGCGCGCAGCTCCGCGCGGTGCAGGCGCCCCGTCGCATGCATGCGCACCGGCGCTCCCACCCTGCCACCGGCGAAGACGGGCGCGGCCAGCAGGGTCGCGGCCGGCGACCGCACCACGCGCGCGACCATCACCTGTGCCCCCTCGCGCGCGGGAAAGCGCAGCCGGAGCGCCGCGCCCGCGTCGCAGTAGCGCCAGCCGGCGGCCGCGGGCTGCGCCACGTGGGCCACGGCGCGCGCGGTGGCGTTCTCGTACAGGGACAGGGTGAGGCCGGCGCCCTGCTCCCAGCGCGCGCGGACCAGCCGCAGCAGCGCGCCGTGCTGGTACATCCACGGCGCGGGGGACTCGCGCGGGCCGGCGTCCGGGCACTCGTACGTGTGCGCCATCACCACCCAGCGGTGCCGGGGCAGCTCCTCCACCCACCAGGGAGCACGGATCATCCGCCCTTCGCACGGCACCGGCTCCAGCATGGTCCGCGGCTGCTGGCGCGCCGCGACGACGTACGTGCTCCAGTAGCCGCCCAGGAGCGGCGCGCCGGGCGCCCGCGCCTCCAGGCGGGCGGCCAGCCTGTCCGGTGCCTCGGGCCAGGGCGCGCGCGCCTCCGGTACCCGCAGCATACCCACGGCGAGCCCCGCGGCGCCCGCCAGCGCGAGCACCTGCCGCCACCGCCTCGACAGCCGGGGAAGGCACGCGGCGAGGCCCGCCAGCGTGAGCAGCCCCGCCAGCGTCCCGAACACGAAGACGAGCGAGAAGTAGCGCGCGTGGAACTGGTTCACGCGCACGTGCCGCACCATGAAGAAGACCGGCACCTGGACGGCCGCCAGCGTCCAGCAGGCGAGCACCAGCGACGCGCCCTCAACCCGCCAGCCGGGCACCCCTCCGCCGCGCGCCCGCCAGAGCACCACCGCGGCGGCGCAGGCCCCGGCCGTCGCCACCACCAGCAGGGGCATGGAGGCGGACGCGGCCAGCTTTCCGGCGACCTTCGCCGCGTTGCCCGCCAGGTGTTCCCCGTCGAACACCAGGCCCGTCCGGAACTCCTGCCCGAACCGGGCATCGGCGTACAGGTAGAAGGCGGCGCGGAGCACCCGCTCGGCGACCATCCCCGCCAACACGACGAGCCCTCCCTCCCCCAGTCTCCGCAGCGGGGAGCGGCCCGGCGGCGCGTCCAGCGCACGCGCCCGGACGGCTTCCACGCCGGCGACCACCAGCAGCATCGGCCCGCTCAGCGGCGACGTCCAGTGCGCGAGGAACACGGCACAGGCGGTGGCGCCGCGCAGACGCCATCCGTCCCCCCCGGCGGATGCGGGCGGATCGGCGAGCCGCCGGAGCCCCCACCAGGCGAGCATCAGGGCGGTGATCTGCCAGGCGTAGGGATGCGCGGCGTCGAAGAGGGGGACGCGGGAATCGGAGTTGCCCACCAGAACGGCGGCCATCAGCCCCCCCGCCGCCCACCCCCAGACGCCCGCGAGGCGCGCCATCACCACGGCCGACGTCAGCACCCACGCCGCGGCCACCAGGTGCAGCCCGGCGTAGTCCCACGTGTGCCCGAAGACGCTGCCGGCCGCCCGCAGCAGCAGCAGGTGCCACGTGCCCAGCCGGTCCTGGCCCCAGTAGTAGACGTCGAACAGGCTCCATTCCCGCGCGCGCGCCATCAGCACGGGAATGGCCAGGTCGGAGTTGAAGGCCCGCGGGCGGGGCATGAGCGCGCGGCTGACCCACGGTGCGGCGAGCACCGGCAGGCACGCCACTGCCGCCCACAGGAACCCGGTCCACGCGCCCGCACGAGGCACCGCCGCGAGCTTTCCGCGCACCCACCGGCGCGGCTCCCCGATCAAGCCGGCGAGCCCGCCGCTGGGTGTGGTTGAATCCGTCATGGATGGGTGAAGGAAAGCCTCGGATCCATCGATGCGAGCGCGTCCAGGCGGGTGGAGGGTGCCCATAGATACACCCGCCCGGATCACCCGGCAAGAAACATCCGTCCCCGGTGCGCGGTTCCGCCAGCGGCATCAACAGAAGTTTTCACGCACGGCGATCACAGAGAAGACGCAGAGAACCGGTTCGTCCTCCGCGTCCTCCATTTTTCCTCCGCGCCTCCGCGTGCACCGCCGTCGCGTCAGCGGATCGGCGGGTCAGCGGGGCACCACGCCGGTTCAGGCGCCGCGGCCATCCGCCCCCGGAGCCGCGGCCTTCGCTCAGCGGACGGCGGCGAGGGCGGACTGGACCTCGTCGAGCAGGAACATCTGCTCCGTCTTGCAGTGGTCGTTGTCGGGATCGTCCCTGGACGGGTCGCGTGGAAAGCGCAGGTCGGCGTCCGCGGAGGGCTGCGGGCCCCACGCGCCCCCGATCGCCCCCGCCAGCCCGCACGACGAAAGTCCCGGCGCCGAGCCCACGCGCACGTTGATCCACCGCTCCACCCCCGGCGGACGCGGCGCCTGCCGCCCCTGGTAGCGCGACCCGACGGGGTCCAGCGTCACCAGCAGCCGCACGTCGGCGCTGTCCGCCAGCGCCTCCGCCAGCCGGTGCGCCGCGTCGCCGCCGTAGCTGTGGCCCACCAGCACCACCGGCGCCGCGCCCGCGCGCTCCATGATCAGGCTGCGCGCGCGCGCCGGCTCCTCGTTGTACGACATGTACAGCTTGCGCGTCTGCTCCCACCGCTCGTCGTATCCGCAGTAGATGCGCACCACGTTGCGGTTCAGCCCATCCGCCAGCCCGCCGATGAACACCACCAGCGGCCGCGCCGTGCCCGGGCACTCGGGATCGGTGCGATGGTACGCGCTCGTGCGGCGGTTGACGGTGATCTCGATCGTGCACAGGTCGGCGATGCGCCCCGTTCCCTCCACCATCCGGCCGTCCGGCCCCGCCGCGCGCACCGGGAACGATGCCTGCGCAGCGCCCGGCACCAGTCCGCGCCAGCGGGTGCGGCCCGCCTGCGGGCACCCCGCGTCCGCCAGCACCGTGGCCGTCAGTTCCATCCCCGTCCGGACGACGCGCACGGTGGCCGGCGCGCCGCAAAGGAACTCGAAGGGTGCGCGGTACGTACCCGCAAGCTCCAGGTCGCTGTGCCGCAGCGTGGGGCGATAGCGCGCCGCCGGGTTCTCCGGGCAGCGCTGCGCGTCCAGGTACGGTCCGGACGCGCCGAGGGCGATCAGGGCGAGGCTCAGGCTGCGGCGCATGCGTTCCATCGTCGGATTCAGGTGATGGACATCCTCGCCCCCCGCGAGCAGGCCCCGTGCCTCCTCATCCACCGAACCGCCGGTCCCGAACGATGATGATGCCGATGCGACCCACCGCCGCCGCGTGTCTGCTCCTCCTGGCCATTGCGTGCACCGGGGGTGGCGAGGATCGATCCGGCGCGCCGGACAGCACCGCCGGCGCCGCCGCCGCGCCCGCCCCGCCGCCCTCGCGCGATGCCGCCGCCGCGCGCGACACCGCGTGGACACTGCGTCATGACGGGATCGGCCCACTGCGGGTGGGGATGACGGTGGAGGAGGCGCGCGCGGCGCTGGGCGGTGACTTCGCGGCGCCGGGGCCGGACGTGGGGATGCCGGACGATCCCGAGGCGTGCCAGTACGCGCGCTCCGGCCGCTTTCCCGCCGGCGTGCGGGTGATGCTGGAGGGGCTGCGCATCGCCCGCGTGGAGGTGGATTCCGGCGCCATCGCCACCGCCGCGGGCGCGCGCATCGGGGACACGGAGGCGCGCATCAACGATCTGTATCCCGGGCGCGTGACGGTGTGGCCGCACAAGTACACCGACGGCCACTACCTCTACGTCCGCCCCGCGGAGCCGTCGGACACCACGCGCCTGATCGTCTTCGAGACGGACGGCCGCGTGGTGCAGCGCTTTCGCGGCGGCCGGAAGCCGCAGGTGGAGTACGTGGAAGGGTGCGCCTGAACCCGCTGATGATCACCCCGGATCAGTCATCCTGAGTCATCTGGCGCTGCGCGCACCTCGTGCGATGAAAGGCAGTTCTCCCCGTCTCCGCGAGGAACGAGCGGGGAGGGGCCGGGGGGAGGGGCCCTCCGCTGGGCCGGGCACCTTTCTATTCAGGGAGGCGCCGCGGGTAGCCTGCTGTCATGAAAGTGCCTGGCGCCGACCGAAGGACCTTGCCGGCAAGACCGAGGGCCGGTTCCATGACACGGAGCCAGCCCCTGGTTCGGAGAGAAGGTCCTTCGGTCGCGCCGCAAGCGTTCGTGTTGCTTCAGGTCCCGCGCGGGCGCTTCCTGACTAGAAGGGGGTTCAGGTCAGGTCCGTGGCGCGGGGCGTGGCACCTGCCCGGGCGAGTAGATTTCTCAGTCGGCGCCACGGGTCCCTGCACCGATCGCGATCACGCGGGCGCCTCCTTCGAAATGACAGCCGAGGCGCGAGTGACTTTCATCCGACAGGATGCGCGTAGCGGCGAATGACTCAGGATGACTGGGCCTCGATGGTCTGGAACGTCCGTCAGGCGTAGGTATTGTCGTCCGCGGTGTAGGTGCCGCGCAGGGCGGGGAGGCGTTCGGCGACGGAGCGGTGGAGGATGACGTAGTTCGCCTCGAAGAACCGCTCCATCTCGAAGTGCCAGCCGTCGTACAACTCCATCCCGCCCGGCGTCAGCTTGCCGACGACGTAGGGCAGACCGCCCAGCAGGTCGAACACGTCCTTGAGGTAGTGGCGCGCGTACACCCAGCGGTGGTTGTACTCGAACTGCGCCACCATCACCCGCTCCTGTTCGAACATCCCGGCCGCGCCGCGCAGGACCGCGCAGTCGTGCCCCTCCGCGTCCACCTTGAGCAGGTGCAGCGTGCCGATACCGTTCCGCGCGCAGAAGGTGTCCGCCGTCTGCGTCTCGATGGCGACGCGGCGGGCCGCCTGGAACGGGTCCGGGTGCAGCGAGTTGGTGGTGCCGTTGGGCTCCACCTCGTACATCTCCACCGTGCCGCCGGCGTCGGAGAGCGCCAGGGGCAGGGAATGGACGCGGGCGAAGCGCGGATGCCCGCCCAGCCGCTCCCGCAGCGTCTGGAAGGTGGAGGTGACGGGCTCGAACGCGTACACGTCGAGCGACTCGACCCGATCGGCGGGCGCCTGGTCCAGCAGCATGCGCGTCCAATCGCCCACGTTGGCGCCCACGTCGAACACCACCACCCGCGGCGCGCCGCGGAACAGGTCCAGCACCGCGGCCTGCAGCCACCGTTCGCCGTTGCGCGCTGGGTCGTTGTCCACGTCGTTGCGCGCGACGCGGTAGAGCGCGCGCCCCAGCCTCCACATCCGCCGCCGCCCCACGAGCGCCGCCACCGCGCCGCCCACGGCCTGCTTGAGCTTCTGTTTCCGGGTCAGGAGCGGCATGGGGAAGGGGAATCGGGTGATGGATTCGGTGGTGGGCCGCAACTTACGGGTCGCGCCGCCGGTGGAACAACGGCCGCGCGCCGGCCTCGCGCCGGACACGCGAGCAGGTGAAGCCCCGCCGGGCGAGCTTCGCGAGCCCAGGGCGGGGCGTATGGCAGTTCCAGCCCCGGGCTTCAGCCCGGGGGGGGGCGGCAGACGCGGTGTCTCCTTTGTCGCGCGGTCCGCCACCGTCCATCCGGCCTCTTTTGGGTTCGGCGTGCGGGACAGTAAGTTGTCCGCCGCGCCGCGAGGATCAAGCGCGGCGAACCGCCACCGTACGCACACATCCGTGGACCTGATCTCCGCACTGGAAGAGGCGCGCGCGGCCGAAAAGGAGCAGGCGCTCTTCTACCGCGCGCTCGCCGCCGAGGCCGAGGACCGCGGCGACGCCGCCATGAGCGAGCGCTACAACGAGCTGCACGCCGACGAGCAGCACCACGTGAGCCGCCTGACCGCGCGCCTGCTGGAGCTGGGCGCCGGCCTGGCCGACATCGCCCACATGACCGCCGAGCCGGTGGGGATGGAGGCGTGGGAGGCCGCCGCGCGCGTGCGCGAAGAGGCCGAGGTGCTGCGCTACGAGCGGCTGCTGCGGATGGAGGGGCTGGACGCGGAGACCCGCGTGCTCATCGAAGAGATTCTCGACACCGAGCGGCACCACGCCGCGGAGCTGGGGGGCAAGTGGACGACGGCGTGATGCTGGGACTGCGGGGCCGCCGCGCGCTGGTGACCGGCGCGTCGCGCGGCGTGGGGCGCGCCACGGCGCTCATGCTGGCGCGCGCCGGCGCGGACGTGGGCATCGGCTACCACAGCCGCGACACCGAGGCCGCGCAGGTGGTGGAGCAGGCCCGCGCGCTCGGCGTGCGCGCGTTCGCGCAGGCGGGGGACGTGGCGACGCCCTGGGGCGCGGAGATGCTCTTCGAGCGTTGCCTGGTAGAGCTGGGCGGCATTGACCTCTTTGTCGCCAACGCGGGGATCTGGGTGCCGGACGAGGTGCCCGTCGGCACGATGACGGACGCGCAGTGGGAGCGGACGATGCTGGCCAACCTCACCTCCGTCTTTCAGACCGTGCGGCTGGCCGCGCGCTTCGTGAGCGACGGGGGACGCATCGTCATCGTCTCCTCCACCGCCGGACAGCGCGGCGAGGCGTACCACGCGGACTACGCGGCCAGCAAGGGCGCCCTCATCTCCTTCACCAAGTCGGTGGCGGTGGAGCTGGCGGAGCGGGAGGTGACGGTGAACTGCGTGGCACCCGGGTGGATCGACACGGAGATGGTGGGAAAGCCGATGGCGGAGGGGCGCGAGGCCATCGAGCGCGCCATTCCACTGGGCCGCATTGCCAGCGCGGACGACGTGGCGGGGCCCATCCTGTTTCTCTGCTCCGCGCTGGCCCGCCACGTCACCGGCGAGATCCTGAACGTCAACGGCGGGAGCGTGCTCTGTGGCTGAGGACGGCAACCTGCCGCGGGTGCTGCTGCTGGCCACGGGCGGCACCATCAGCATGCAGGTGGACGCGCAGCAGGGCGGCGCCGTCCCCCGGCTCACGGGGCGCGAGATCCTGGACGCCATCCCCGGCGTGGAAAAGCTCGCCCGCGTCGAGGTCCGCGAGTTCGGCCGCTACCCCGGCCCGCACATGACCATCGAACGGATGTGGGAGCTGCGCGCCGCCATCCTCCGCGCCCTCCACGAGGGTTTCACCGGGATCGTGGTCACCCACGGCACGGACACGCTCGAAGAGACGGCGTATCTTCTCGATCGATCCATCCCCGCCGACAAGCCGGTGGTGCTGACCGGGGCCATGCGGAACAGCACGGAGCTTTCGTGGGACGGCCCCGCGAACCTGATGGCCGCCATCGAGGTGGCCGTGGCCCCCGAGGCGCGCGGCCGCGGGACCATGGTGGTGATGGACGAGGAGATCGTGCAGGGCGCGGAGGTGGTGAAGACGCACACCGAGGCGGCGGGCACCTTTCGCTCGCCCAACTGGGGCCCGCTGGGGGTCACGGACAAGGGCGAGGCCCTCTTCTACCGCGAGTCGCGCCGCAAGCCGCCGCTCACGCCGGACACGCCCGCGCTCCCGGTGGACCTGGTCAAGATCGTGGCCGGGGCGGATTCGCGCCTGGTGGAGGCCAGCCTGGACACCGGCGCGCGCGGCATCGTGCTGGAGGCGCTGGGGCGGGGGAACGTGCCGCCCGCGGTGCTCCCCGGCGCGCGGCGCTGGGCGGAGGCGGGAAAGCCGGTGGTCATCACCTCGCGGTCGCCGCGGGGACGGGTGCTGGACACGTACGCCTACCTGGGCGGCGGCCACGGCCTGCGCGAGATGGGCGCCATCTTCGCCGACCACATGACGGGGCAGCAGGCGCGCATCGAGCTCATGCTGGCCATCGGCGTCCACGGGGCCGACCTGGAAGCCGTCCGCAACGTGGTGGAGGCCGGGCGATACGAGCACTGAGGCATTCACGCACCGGCGCGATGAAACGCCGGTGGTCGGCGTGGCCCGATCCCCATCTCCCCTTCCCTCTCGTCCGTCCGCGCGTCCGTGAGAACGATCATCACCGCGCTGTTCATCGCCGCGGTCCCGCCGCTGCACGGCTGCACGCACGAGCGGCCCGCCGATCCCAACGTCGTCAGCCCGCGCTTTGCCTGGACGCCGGGCACACGGGCCTGGGTAACGACGGAACGCGAGGAGTTCCAGCGGCGTCCGCTCTCGCCCGACACCACGCGCGAGCGGAGCCGGAGTTCGCTCCGCGTCCAGCGTCACCGGGACGGCCTGCGGATCGTGCACCACGACTCCGCCGCCGGCGAGCACGCGGACATGCCGCAACTGCCGCCTCGCGGGGCGACCGTGCTGGGTGGCCTGGTGGTGAGCCGCCGCGGCACGTTCGTCCGCCTCGAAGGTGCCGCCGAAGCGAGCGCCGAACTCCGGCGGGTGGTCCGCGACTCGCTGCGGCGGGTGCCCGACGAGGCGGTGCGGCTGATGGAGGAACTGGTTTCCGAGGAGGCACTGCTGGACGGCGCCCGCCAGTACTGGGCGCTCCTGGTGGGGCGGTGGGCCGGACGGGAGATCGCGATCGGCGAGATCCACGAAGAGCGGGGGCTCATTGCCTCACCCGTGGGGATGGGCGCGAAGGTGCGGACGACGACGGAATGGGCCGCGGAGGGGCGGGTCCCCTGCACGGCGGGCGAGCGCGAGGCGCGCTGCGTCCGGTTTCGCGTCCGCAGCGCCACCGATCCCGCGGACCTGGCGCGCAACTACCGGCAGATGCGCTCCGCCCTCGGCTCCACCCCGGAGGTGGACGCGACCGACTACATCGTGGTCCACGCGGGAACAACGTACCTGATCACCGAGGAGGCGACGCTGCGGCCCCACCGGATCGAGGACGAGGCTTTTCTCTCCATCCGGGTCGGCGACGCGGAAGTCACCGTGGTCGAGCGCCAGACCACCCGGTTCACCTACGCACCGTGATCGACGACGTCCGGACCGGTTGACGATGCTGGTGGTCCTCATCACCCGCGTCCAAAGCCGGGGACGAGGACGGGTGGTGATGTGCTGCACTGCGCCCCGCGGACACCACGTCCGCGGGGCGCCTTCGTGCCCTTCCCCGGCGGCGCCTGATGCCGATTCCTCCGATTTTCTGTGCAGAACGGAAGAAAACGTTCAACGCAGAGTGCGCAGAGTAGAAAAAAGGTTCATCGCGGATTTCGTTGCACGCACGAAGTCTGCGCCGTGAGCTGTCATTTCGAAGGAGGCGCCC